>NZ_ASSI01000046.1:0-66682 GCF_000466765.1 Burkholderia sp. AU4i
GAGGAGGCTTACAGCGCGATCGCGCACCTGACGGCCGGCGGCGGCGGCACTGCCGGCGCGCGCGCGGCGGGCCGGCTCGCCGTTGCGATCCGCGAGGCGATCGGGCGCAGCGCGTTCGATGCGGTCGACGGCCGGTTCGCGTGGCGGCCCGACGCGCGCGTCGCGTCGCGCTGGGTCGACGCGGCCGCACTCGGGTTCGAGCATCTGCTGCGCGGCGACGATTTTGCGCGCGTGCGCCAGTGCGGCCGTTGCACGTGGTTCTTCGTCGATCGCGGGCGCGGCGTCGGGCGGCGCTGGTGCGACATGCGCACCTGCGGGAACCGCGCGAAAGTGGAGGCGTTCAGGGAGCGGTGACGCGCGCGCCGAGCCGGTCGTCGTGCCGCGCGGTGCACGGGCGGCACGCGAACGTCATGGCGCGGTTTCGTGCGGCGGATGTTCCGGCCACAGCGTCGCGGCGATGAACAGCCCGGCCGCGAGGAACGGTGCGCCGATCGCGAACAGGATGGCCGTGAGGCCCCAGTGATCCCAGAAGCGGTCGACCACCGCGCGCTCGGGTGTGACGGGGTCGTACAGCACGTTGACCGCTTCGCCTTCGTGCAGGCCCGGATGCGACGACGCCGAACCCTGCGCGAACCTGATCTGGCGTCCGCTGTCGGTCGTGAACGCGACGATCGCCGAATACAGCGACGTGCGCGCGCGGGGCGAGTGCGCGTTTTTCGCGATCTCGACGACATGGCCGGTGGAACGCGCATAGTGGTGGATGACCTGCCACTGGCGCAGGCCGGCCGCACCGGCGCCGGCGATGAAGCCCGTGCCGATCGCGATCGGAATCAGCACGATCGCGATATCCCAGCGGCTGCGCACGTGCTTGCGGGCGCGGCGGACCGGCGGCGGGGCGGACGACCGGCGGCGGCGCTCGCCGGCGATCAGCAGGCCGCCGATCGCGAACGATGCGATGGCGAGCAGCGCCGGCACGATCGCCGGAAACCAGCGTTGCGCGAAATCGTCGATCAGCGCGGGGCGTTCGGGGTGGCCGGGGTCGAGCCATACCTCGACGTTCTCGCCGATGTCGTAGGCGGGGACGGTCGATGCGGTATTGCCGGCGACTTCGCGACGC
Organism: Burkholderia sp. AU4i; assembly: GCF_000466765.1. Classification (NCBI taxonomy): domain Bacteria; kingdom Pseudomonadati; phylum Pseudomonadota; class Betaproteobacteria; order Burkholderiales; family Burkholderiaceae; genus Burkholderia; species Burkholderia sp. AU4i. The sequence continues at coordinate 1,118 of NZ_ASSI01000046.1, forward strand.
TGGCCGTCGTTCGCGAGGTACGCGACGATCGGCCGGTACGCGCGCATCGCGTCGCTGTCCTGCACGATGCGCACGACCGTGCCCGGTGCACGGACCAGCTGGCCGGTCGCCTGCCCGGCCGTCACGGCGAGCATGCCGGCCAGTACGAGCAGCACGACGCCGAGCGCCATCGCGACGAGTGCGTCCCTACCCGGCATGACCGGATCCGGTTCGTCGTGCTTCGCACCGCGGATTCCGGCTTGATCGGGGGGATGGCGTGACCCGCCGAACCGGCCGATACCGGCGCAACCAGGCCCTCTGAATGGTCGCGTCCCGTTCACATGCTTCCATGTCTGACGTCCCATGCTCTCTCAGTGCCGGCGGGCGAACGACAGTGCCTGCGCCGGTCGTGTGATATTTGTCGGACGATTCTAGCGGAAACGATGCGGAAGATGGGTGCGCTCGCGTACCGCGAGAGGCGCGCAACGCGAAGCGACGCGGCGTGAATGAAAAACGGCAGGAAAGCGGCAGGTGTAAACGGAAAAGGCCGGTCAGCTTGCGCTGACCGGCCTTTGAAATTCCTGGTGGGGCGTGAGTGACTCGAACACTCGACCTACGGATTAAGAGAACGTAAGGCTAAAATAAGGGGCAGATTAAAGTAAGGAGATATAGGGGCCGGAGGTTCGCGCCTTGGCAGGCGGTGGAAGTCCTGATGAAAACGGCGGCACGGTTTCCCGATCGACATACAGCCGTTTTGCGGGTTGGCTTGATGTGCTCATTGCTTGTTCGAACGCCGAAATTGGGTGCCCCCGACCGGCGAAAGACCGGACAAAACGGGTATCTCGAACGCGTTCGATGAAGGAAATGCAGGGGAAGTCCGCCGTGGCCGATGCGACTATTTGCATTTACGGGAGGTACTTCGCGTAGGGCAGGTCAGATCCGGCGTCATTCAGTTTGCACGAACCAAATCTGGCAAGGCTCGTGCTGTTCCAATCGTTCGCGAACTAACCGAGCAGATCGCCGCACATCATACGGCGCACGGCGTTGGCGAACGCATATTCGCGAGCGCCTTTGCCGCGTTTCGATCAGCGATCGATCGCGCGAACATTGTGCTTCCTGACGGCCAGTTGACGCACGTCTTACGGCACACGTTCGCATCGCACTTCATGATTCGCGGGGGCAACATCTTGACGCTTCAACGCATCCTCGGACATCAAAGTTTGATGATGACGATGCGCTACGCACACCTCGCTCCTGACCATCTCGAAGAGGCTAGGCGCCTTAATCCACTAGTGCGTACTTCGCAAATGCAGGGCGAGTTGACGTAATGTGCAGATTGCCTAAATAAAATTCAATTCAATATGGGTAATAGAACTGTGGGCGATGGCTGATTTCTGAATGTGGCATGGGAAGGTATGGTGTTAATATAATATAAGAGTCGTGTGCCGGTTGGGATGAGGTTTGGGGTGAATTGGTTTTCTCTGGGTTGTGTATGAATAACCCTTTTGAAATAAAGACGACGAGTAGGATTAGAATCAGACCGTAAAATGGCATGGCCGACTTTGTTGTCATTGTGCAAATTACGGATTTTACATTTGATTGGAATGGGCTAGTCTCCATGTCAAATGATGTTGTTTGGCTGCTCGCTGCGATAGCTTTATATAGCTCCCGATATAATTTTTCCTGTCTTAGGTAGTATGCGTCAAGCCACCAAAATAACAGAATAGGAAAAAAGGCTATATATGCGCTGAATTTTGAGTCGGATGTGAGTGCGGTCATGGCGGCGACAAGAGCAATTGTCCAGCCTTTTATCAGAAATACATTCCCGCTCATTCTGTTAATTGTTCCTTGGATGAAACCAAGGTGGGCAATTTTAGACTCTAATTCCATTTTAATTTTATGATTTAAGTGATTAATTTTATGAGTGACATTGACGTGCTACCCGGAAACAAGGGGTATAAGTTGTCTCCGGGTGCCTTGTGCTGTCAACTATGTTCGCATCAGTTGGTAATCTTTGCGGCGATGAGGTCGGCACAGTAAGAGATGTCGTGATCTTTTAGAAACACTTTCCCGAGTGTTTTTGATAGGCCAACCATCGGAACGTCATCGATTACGATTGGAAGTATGTAGGTATCCGTCCGCTTATCGCTAGCGCTTTTTCCAATCTCGAATTCGAAGCGTGTCCAATCCTTTTCGGGATAATTGGCTGAAATGAATATCACCATATAAAGTGCATCATTTGAATATATGTCGGCCAGCTTCTTTTGGAGATCCATGCCCCACAGTTGAGCTTGGTAGTTAAAGTCATAAAAAGGAAAAATTCCCTTTTCCTCCAATTCTTTTACAAACTGTAGTACAAGTGATCGATCTTCACCTGCGAACGAAACAGCGACATCCCACGGATAATCGGCATTCCGAATGTGAATTTTTCGACGCACCTCGTCAAGATCTAAGAGGTTTAGATAGAAACGAAAAGTTGGATCTTCGATTGATATCGACTTGCCCTTCTGATACATGATCACGTCATCAAGTTTTGAATCTCTGATGACGTCGCCAAGATAGTTGAGGCAGTTGTAATAAGACGTAGATTTTTGATTCTTCTTTTTTGGGTCGGTAATGGGTGAAACTATTGCTCGATAGAGGTGTTCGGTCGGAATATCCGAGCGCTCGTCCTTTGCTATAGCGGTAACTATATCAAAGTAGGTATTGTGAACCGATTTGGCCTGGTTCTTGCCCTTTGAAAGAGAGACGATCTTATCGAGGTACTTGTGCTCAAAAATTCGGAGAACCTCTTTCTTGATATTCGCTAGAGATTCATCGATTTCGCGTTCGGCATCTTGAGTGCGCTCAACATCATTTTTAATGCAAGCTGTTCGGCATATCGCTTGCACAACCGAAGGAATCCCTTTTGAACCGGCAACCGTCTCGGACACGAAGCGCTCGGAGAATTTAAGGTGTAGGTGATGTGCGCCAAGATTCATGAGCTTACGCACAAACTCCTCATTCTGAGTCCTCAAATCGAACACATCGTTACGTATGCCAAGCTCGGAATCATTTCCGGCGAGCTCGCTTGCACTCGACGCGATGCCGATCAAAACGAAGCGGACATGCTTTTCGTGCCAAAGTTTGAGATCTAAAGATAATCCTTCCTTCACTGATCCAGAAAGATGATGAAAATCGTCAAGTATTACAAGTCGCTGAGAAGCAAGATATGGAGTTATAGCATCATACGTTGGCTCGACGCCAAGCATGGCACCAAACATTTCCAAGTAGTGCGTGTGGTGCTTGAACTCGCGACCATTGACTAAAAATATTTCGGTGTGTCGGATGTCGAGATCTTTTAAGATTTTATTGACAACCGTTGTTTTTCCAGAGCCTGATGCGCCAGAGATGGTTACGTGTTTTCCCTTGGCGCGGATTGCAGATTTTATAAATTTATAGTTTTCTGGATCAACGTATGTATATTCAGGAAAGGCTGCTTCGTTGAAGACGGCTTCAAGCTCTAGAATCGGGCGAGGTACGGTGTCCATGGATTAGCTTATTTTTCGCGTGTGGAATCGAGCGAGCTAACGAGACGATCGAAGCTGAAAAATGCAACCTTTACATTCTCCGAGTATCGCGCGCGCGGGTAGTGACAGAAATCTAGCACATTGTCGTGATGACGATTGCTGAATATGAGCTGGATCTCGTGTCTTTCGAATTTCTTTCAAAGCCAACGTCTGCGTGAGGTGTCCCGCCCTATTGCCGAGCAACCTGTTTGAACGTCACAGTCCAATCTCCCTGGCTGGTGTCAACGGTGTCTTGTGGTAATTGACGGCCGGCCGCTTACCGGTTGGGTTGGCAATGCATGAGATTGCCACGCTAGTGGCCGACCATCGGCACAACGGCGGCTTTCCGAAAACATCCGCGAAACCCGAATCGTGGACATGCCAGTCCATGCCTGCTGCGTGCTGCTGATTTGGCAGGAGTTGGTTCGTTTTGGGTGGATTTTGTTAGCAGAAGAAGGTGCGCAGGAAGCAAAAGCATCCGCGAAACCCGGAAGACACCTGATAAGCGACTTGCGTCTAGCCATCAAGCATCCGCGAAACCCGACGAACGGCCCGATACCATCGTCAGTAGATGCAGTCCGGTTTTCAAGGTAAATCGCGGGCGCTACGCATCACGGCCCTCGAACTGACGTAACACTAGCTCGAGGCGGTCACCCAAACGGTACTGGACTGGCTGACTGCCTTGGGGGGTGGGGCGACGACGTTTGATACGTTCCATGCGTATTGGATGAATCGCGTCGCGCACGCAGGCGAGCGCCGCGCGATCATCCAAGCGTTGCAGATGCGCGCATGTATTTCGATCTCGCGGCCGACTGTCGTTGTTTCGGAGAAAAGAAGGAGATACGCGGCGTGGGGTGAGCGCAGAATCCTCAACGCGCCTGCCGGGCTAGGCTCTGGTCGAGTCTAAGGCTTGATGAGATTGTCAGCGAGGGAGAAGCGGATGAGCCGTTGACACTTCGTTGACAGTCGGAAAAAGAAAAGGGCTTAGCATCGCTGCTAAGCCCTTGAAATTCCTGGTGGGGCGTGAGTGACTCGAACACTCGACCTACGGATTAAGAGTCCCCTTCGACGCGTCACTTCACATAACTTTGTCTTAAAAATCAACTACTTGAAAATTGTCATCTCACAAGAAAGCGCGGTTACGTCACTACGCCGTTGAACCTTTGTTGAACCCGTTTTGCTGCCGGCCATGGATAATCCACCTGCGGTTTGCCGGCCGGATTGCCGTTGCCGGCTAAGCTAGGGCAATTGAGAGTTTTTGGCCCTGTCCATCGTGTGGTGAATTATCTTGATCTCTTGCAGCGATATGCAGTCGGCAACGATCTACGCCGACATATAGGTCAGCTAGCTGAGCTAACGTCAAGAGTGGTGTATGAGCCGCATCATTACGGTCGATTTCAAGCGGCGAGTTTCTGCTGGACTGGTCGATCGTCTTGCACCGGTTCGCCGTCCTCGAAGGGGGGCCTTCCAGCAATTGCTTGATCGTTTCCGGTCCGTTGATGCGGCGCCAAGTTTTCTCCGCCTCCTCAATCAGGTTGAATGCAAGACCAAGAAAGGTAGGCCGCGACACGCAGTTACGCATACGCGTCGTTCGATGACGTACCTTCGCGGATGTCGACTCGATCGCGTTGGTCGTCCGCAAATGCTGCCAGTCCTCAGCGGGGAGGTCGTAGAACGCCAACAGGCTCTCGCGATCCATTTTCAGCGTCTCGGTTGCCTTCGGATATTTCGCTGAATGGATCGACACGAAAGGGGCGAAAGCGGCGTACGCGTCGGCTCGTGTGGCAGCCATCCAGATCGTCTACATGTCCGCCTTTGCGCGTGCCCAGAAGCCCATTGCACTATCGCCGACGGCCAGTCGTGGACCCGCTTGCAAGCCCCGCGCTTCAGATCAAGCAGCGGCTCAAGCCATGATGCCTTTGTTTCCCGATACCCGTCACCGATTGCCCCGCGCTCTTTACGCCAATCCCCTCACGCCGATGATCACTAGCATGAATTGGTCATCGGAGTTCTCGCTGCGCAGCCCGGGGTGTATACCGTCGACCCGCCAATAGACGTAGTACGACTTCGACAGATCACGCCGGCTCCACGTGGCATGCTCCTCGGCCCTACGCCTTCAGCCGACTCACGACACTCCCCGACAAGCCCTTCGCGTCAGCAGCACACGCAGCGCTTCGCCCATATTGCCCGCCGAGCGGCCCTTAAGACACAGACACAGCCACGGCAGCGCCGCGCTAACACGGGGCGATTTCCTGACGTACGGCGGGACGATCTATGAATTGAACACGAGAGCTAACAAGCCCGACATCAGGATATATCGTTCGATAATGGCAATAGCTCCGATCAATAGCGGGCTAGAGTGCCAGGCCACCATAGGCGGTGGGATAGGGCTGACCGTTTTTGCTCGACGCGACCGTTCGGCGCCAACCCTCCCGGATACAACACCTTTGCGACGAAAGTTGTTTACACGATTGTAAAGGAAACATTACACTTCGCTTCTAAAAGTAAATGAGGATGCTTCTCATTTACTGGATTAAGACGATCCATTTCGCATCCGTGTGCCCCATGCAACGTGGGGATCATCCATCTTCAAGACCGCCACCATGCCCGCTCTGTTCAACACGCGGACGCGCCTGCTCGCGTCCGTCGGCGCCCTCTATTGCGCAAGTTTTCTCTCCCCCTCGCAAGCGTTCGCGCAGGCCGCGCCTGTGCAGGAGTCGGGCGATTCCTCGCCGCAAACATTGCCTGCCGTAACCGTGAATGCGACTGCGGTCCAATCGGATATGCAGGTTAAGGCGCTACCGTCTTATAAATTCACCGCGCCGTTGCTGGACACGCCACGTTCGATCACGGTCATCCCCGAAGAACTGATCAGGCAAACCAACGCAACAACCTTCGCGGACGCGCTCAAGACCGTTCCTGGTATCACCTTTCTGGGCGGCGATGCGGCGGCGAACCCGTCGGCAGATCGACCGGTGATCCGCGGCTTCGAATCGCGCAATTCGATCTTTGTGGATGGCATTCGGGACTCCGGCGTCCAGAATCGCGAGACCTTCGACATCGAGAACATCACGGTCATCAAGGGCCCGGATTCGGTTTATGCCGGCCGCGGCGCGGTGGGCGGTTCGATCGACATCGAAACCAAGATGCCGAAGAACGAGAACTTCATCACGGGCAGTGCCGGCATCGGTACTGACGCATATAAGCGCCTGACGCTCGACGTCAACCAGAAGTTCGCAGGCGATAACGCATTTCGTTTCAATGCGATGGGCTTCGATGCGAATCAGGCGGGGCGCAACAACGTCTACAGCAAGCGGTGGGGCGTCGCGCCGTCCGTCGCGTTCGGCCTGAACAGCCCGACGACGGTCACGCTCAGCTACTACGATGATTCTATGCCGACGCGGCGGCGCTCGATCGGCGCGCGTCGACCCATTGGCGAGCTTCGATCACCACAACTCTGTGGCCGCGTCAAAGCGGAGAAGCTGTCATTCGCTGACGTTCTGGGAATCCGCGGCGTCACCGCTCTTTCATCACGAACGCGGGGCGAGTTCCGCAAGCCAGCCTTGAGGCTGCTGGGGGGAATTGGCAGAGCCCGATTAGTCCCTGGAAAACGTAACTCGTACATTGCGGTCGCCGAGCGTTTGGGCAAGGCTAGTGGGATCGTCCACGCGACCAATGCGGGTGTACGAATAGGACGAGTCGAAGGTCTGATAAAAAACGACCAGGGTCCTTGACCCGTACAGCATCAGGTCGCCGTTACGAATCGTCCCTGGGCGGCTGGCGTTTATCGGCAACGATTTGGATACCTCGCCATGCTTCTCGTTGCCATTGAGTTCCGCCATATCCAGCGTCAGGGGTAGCAGCCCTGCGAGCGCGCGGGCGGCGGCGTTGTCAGCCAGCGTAATGGCGAAACGATGTTCGCCGATTGTCATCCACATACGTGATTCCTCCGGTTTCAGGGACGCCGCACTGGCATCCGCAGCAGTAACGGCGAGTGAGCCCGAAACCGACTGCTGGCCGGCTTCGCCGCTGCTGCTAAAAATGAATAACCCGAGCACCAGGCTCAGTCCACGCAGGCTCCACCCCTTTCGATTTCGTCGATGTTCGATCTTCATTGCATACTCAAGCGGTGTGGGACGTCAGCGAGCGTGAGGTCAGGAAGGTCAGGAAGGCCGCGAGCAGCAGCACGACGGCACTTGCCACGAAGGTACTCCGGTAGCCGCTGGTGTCGAACAGCAGACCGCCCACCGTCGAACCCAGGGCGATGGACAACTGGATTACGGCCACCATCAGCCCGCCGCCCGCTTCGGCGCTCTGCGGCATGGCTTCGGCGATCCAGCTCCACCAGCCGACGGGTGCTGCTGTCGCTATCAGACCCCACACGCCAAGCAACGCCCCAACGTCCGCGATCGAAGCTCCGAGGGGGATCAATGCCAGGGCGATCAGCGCCATCAGAACCGGAATGACGATCAGGGTCCTGTACAGACCGAGCTTGAGGACCGCCCCGATGAGCGCGGTGCCGATGAAGCCTGCCACCCCGATCACGAGCAGGATGAGCGACAGCGTGGACACGCCGACATGCGTCACCGTTTCAAGGAACGGCCGCACGTAGGTGAACAAGGCGAACTGCCCCATGAAGAAAGCGCCACAGGCGGCCATGCCGAGCGCGACGGAGCGGCTCCTGAGCAACCTGAACACGTTGGGGGAGCCGGCTGCGCGGGCCTCGGGCTGCATCGAAGGCAGGCTGACCCATTGCCAGACCAGCGTGACCGCCGCCACCGGCGCCAGACAGAAGAAGGCACCGCGCCAGCCCATGACCAAGCCCAGATAGCTGCCCAGCGGCGCGGCAATCACCGTGGCCAGCGCGTTGCCACCGTTGAAGATCGCCAGCGCGCGCGGCACCTGATGGGCTGGCACCAGCCGCATGGCCGTCGCGGCCGACATGGACCAGAAACCGCCGATGACCACGCCGATGAGCGCACGGCCTGCCATATACGCCGGATAGTTCGATGCCAGCGCGATCACGGCACCGGAGACGGCCATCAGTGCCGTCAATCCCAGCAGCAGGGTCTTCCGGTTCAGGCTGCCGGCCAGCGCGGAGATTGACAGGCTGGTCAGTACAGCGAACGCCCCGGAGATCGCAATGCCCTGCCCGGCCATTCCCTCGGTGACATGGAGGTCGTTCGCCATGGACGTCAGCAGGCTGACAGGCATGAACTCGGAAGCGATCAGCGCGAACACGCACAGCGACATCGCGAATACGCCGCTCCAACAGCCGGCCCGTTCGCTCGTCGTATCCGCGGAGAAGTTGCCTTGATCTCGGGCCTCACAGGGTCGTGCCGTCATGAAGTTACCGTCTGCGCCAGATGCCTGCTGAAGAAGGACGTGAGCTTGTCCCAGGGAATGAGGTCCACGCGGTCGTAGAGATCGACATGGCCGGCGCCCGCCACCCAGACCAGTTCCTTCGGCTCGGCGGCGCGCCGGTAGGCGTCCTCGCTGAACTCCCTGGAATGCGCCTGGTCACCGCTGATGAACAGCAGCGGGCGCGGCGAGATCGCCTCGATGTCGTTGAACGGGTAGAAGTTCATGAACTTCACGTTGCTGGTCAGCGTCGGACGCGTGGTGGTCTGCGGCGACACGCCCTTCGGCGTGAACTCGCCGCGCGGAGTGCGGTAGAAGTCGTAGAACTCGCGCTGCACGGGATCGGTATGGGCGTCCAGTTTCAGCACCGTCCCACCGGTGTACCGTGTCGTTCCGCCGGTGAACTCCACATACCGCTGCTGCGCTGCCTCCGCGATGATCTGCTTGCGCTGCTCGAGCGTCAGCGAGTGGTTCAGGGCGTCACGGTTGGCCGCCCCCATGTCGTACATGCTGACTGTTGCAATGGCTTTCATGCGCGGGTCGATCTTCGCCGCGCTGATGACGAAGCTGCCGCTGCCACAGATACCGAGAACGCCAATGCGCTCGCGATCCACGAACGGTTGCGTACCGAGGTAGTCCACCGCCGCGCTGAATGCCTCGGCATAGATGTCCGGTGCGACGGCGTTGCGCGGCTGGCCCTCGCTCTCTCCCCAGAACGACTGGTCGATCGCCAGGGTGACGAAGCCCTGTTCGGCCAGCTTTTGCGCGTACAGGTTCGAGCTTTGCTCCTTCACCGCGCCCATCGGATGGCCGACGATGATCGCGGGATGCCTGACGTTCCGGTCGAACCCGTTTGGAACAAACAGATTGCCTGCGACCTGCATCCTGTACTGGTTGTCGAAGGAGACTGTCTGCAAGGTCACCTTGTCGCTCCGGTAAAAATTGTCTGCGCCATTGGACATATCGGGGCTCGCTTTCGTATTTGCAGCAAAGGCGATGTTGCCAGTGATAGACAGAACGCTCAGTGCGGTGAGGGTGGTTCCAGCCACTTTCAGAAAGCCGCGTCGATCCGTTACCTGGCTGCGCGTGGGATCTGCAGCTTCTTTTTCCGCACAGTTGAATGGCTTGCTCATGTTCGGGGCGTTCACTTTCAGATAGATGCCGCATTGGCGGTCATATGCTGAATCTTCCTTCAGGACGGTGCGCCCGACTAGCTAATGAATTCTTAAAGAGGATATAAGATCGGCTAATTAATCACCTCTGAGGATGGCCCTCATGGTCAGACGTAACCTCAACGATCTCCTGTATTTCGTGACAGTGGCGCGGGAAGGCAGCTTCACGCGTGCCGCTGCTTTGCTGGGCGTGACCCAGTCGGCACTCAGTCAGGCCATCGCCGGCCTGGAGGCAAGGCTTGAGATCCGGCTGCTGACGCGAACCACCCGCAGTGTGTCGGCCACGGCTGCGGGCGAACGTCTGTTGAAGGCCATCGGCCATCGCTTCGAGGAAATCGAAGCCGAACTGGATGAGCTGACGCAGATGCGGAACAAGCCAGCCGGCACGGTGCGGATTACCTGCGGTGAGCATGTCCTGCGGACAACGTTGCTGCCCAAGCTCAAGCCGCTATTGCGCGACTATCCCGATATCAATGTCGAGTTCGATGTCAACTACGGGTTCAGGGACATCGTGGCCGATCGCTTCGACGCGGGTGTGCGCCTGGGGGACACCATCGACAAGGACATGATTGCGGTGCCCATCGGGCCGCCGGTGCGCATGGCTGTTGTGGCGTCGCCGGCATACTTCGCTGCCCGCCCGGTTCCCAAAACGCCGCGTGACCTGTTGAGCCACAATTGCATCAACCAGCGCATGCAGACGGCAGGTGGGTTGTACGTCTGGGATTTCGAGCGCCGGGGCAAGAGGCAGAATGTGCGGGTCAACGGACAGCTCATCTTTAACACGTCGCCCGGCATGGTGGACGCCGCGTTGGCGGGATTGGGCATCGCCTTCCTCCCCGAGGATGAATTCGCGCCGCACATCAAGGAAGGCCGTCTGGTGCGCGTCCTGAACGAGTGGTGCGCTTCCTTTCCCGGCTATTACCTGTATTACCCAAGCCGGCGTCAGCCTTCTCCGGCGTTTTCGCTGGTTGCCAACGCGCTGCGTGTGACGGGTACCACGGCTCCCGGACAATGACGAATCCATGAGCATCGGGTCAGCAGATAGCCGAATCAGGCGTCGGTCGTCAATTCTTCAGTTGATGTGGAGAAAAAAGGGCTCCAATGCGCGCACCGGAGCCCTCAAAACACACATCGCGGCGCGGGAAATGCCTGCCGCTCAATAACTTTATTGGGTTGCTCCAGGTGAGGCAATGATCGACGCAGTTGCCCTGGCAACTGTTGGTTGCCACTCGGGTGCACGTCGTAAGGAGTCCCCAGCTGATTATCGAATGATGAATGGCTTACGACGCAGCTCGTGCGCTATTTTGAGGCTCTTTCATCGTTTTCATACTCAGCCCTGCGGTACGGATCCCGGATCCCAGACTTTACCCGCGCTTTCGAAGGCCACGCCCGTCATAGCAACGCCGGTCGTTCGTGGACGACAGCTACACAATTCCGCTCCCTCTTGATCTTGAGCGCCATAAGCCTGCCCACGAACAGTTTCGGCCGCGCGTCAGGTCGCTGCGTCCATGATGGAGGGCCGCCTCCCGGACACAGCTTCAGAACCCCTCCTGGGGACAAATCTCTCCGGTAACTCGCGCGGACTGGTTGGCTCATGCCACTGGCCGTCGATCGACGTCAAGAGCGACCAGGGTGAGATCTGCGGCTGTACGTCGAATCTATGCACCAAACCAAAACCAACAAAACCAACAATCACAACATTCCCAACAAATTTTTCTTGACGCGGATTTTTGGCTTGCCTGTAATGGAATCGCCCTATCAATGCTGATGACGACGCCCCATTCCGCCATGAATCCGCAAGTAAACAAGAACTTAATGCCGACCGTCGCCGACGCGGCCGCATCGATACGATGCGGCGAACTGACGCCGGTTGAGCTCGTTCAGCGCTGTCTGGATTCGATCAAAACCCACAATCCAACATTGCATGCGTTCGGTGACGTCTATGCGGAAGAGGCGCTTCGCTACGCGGAAACCCTCACGCGCGAGGCTAAAGAGAACCGGACGCGTGGAGGCCTGCACGGCGTCCCGTTCGCAATCAAGGACCTGTTTGCCACCGCAGGGCTGCGCACTACGCGAGGCTCGTTGACCGCTATGAACTGGGTACCGCAGGAAGATGCTCCCGTTATCAGGCGGCTCAAGGAAGCGGGGGCAATCCTGCTCGGAAAAGCTGCGACGACCGAGTTTGGCTGGAGTGGGGCGAGCTATTCGCGGGTTTTTGGTAATGGCTGCAATCCGTGGGATGCGCGCCTCACAAGTGGGGGGTCGAGTTCCGGTTCGGCTATCTCGGTTGCTGCGCGCATGGTCCCTGCATCACTCGGCTCGGACGGAGGGGGATCGGTCAGAATCCCCAGCGCGTTTTGTGGCGTATTCGCGATGAAGGGGTCCCACGGTCGCATCCCAACGTGGCCCTGGTCGGCGACAGAAATGCTGAGCCACGCGGGTCCCATCACCCGGACCGTACGTGACAGCGCGCTGCTTTTTGACGTTCTTGCCGGGCCCGATTCGCGTGATCACCAGGCGTTGCCTGCAGCGACCGGATCGTATCTCGCACGCTGCGAAGAGCCGTTGAAGCGGGTACGCGTCGCGTTCTGTCCAACGCTATTTGGTGTCGATGTTGATCCGGAAATATCGCGTGTCGTCGGCGCAGCTGTTGAGCGAATTGCACGTGCGCTCCCGATCGACCTGGAAATGCCGGTGCTCGGCTGGCATGATCCGCTCCCCACGTTCGAAACGCTTTGGGTCGCCGGGCGCGGTATCGTGTATGGCCAGACCTTGAAAAACTGTGCGGACCAGCTCGACCCCGGGTTCGCCAGGCTGATAGGCCGGGCATCAGATTACAGTCTCGAGGACTATCTCACTGCAATCCAGCGGCGAGCGACGTTCGCCTGCCAGGTTCATGCGCTGTTCGACACGTACGATTTCCTGCTGACGCCAACGCTGCCAATCCTTCCGTTCGACGCGGATCTCATCGCTCCGCCTGAACTCGATACGCATGACAGTGCGTTGCCCTGGGCGTGTTGGACGCCCTTCACGTACCCGTTCAATCTATCCGGTAATCCGGCCGCGAGCCTGCCGTGCGGCTGGAGCGACACGGGTTTGCCAGTTGGATTGCAGGTCGTGGGTCCGCGTTTCGCAGACGCAGATGTGCTGCAGTTCTGCTCCGCCATCGAAGCAATCATGCCATGGGCGCATCGGCTACCCCCGATGCTCGGCGTCTGAGGCCCACCATGCTACGTTGCCAACGCTTCGTGGTTCACGATCGATCAGTGAGATGGGTCACTTCGGCGCCCGACGCCCGTGATGTGACGGTCGCGCATCGCGCACATCGTGATGGGCGTACCTCACGCAGGGCACGACGGTCTCGCTACACTGCTAGGACTCTAGTCACCGGGATCGACCACTTCATGCTCACTCAGCCACGTATTCAGGAAATCCTGCGCTTGCTGGACGCGCAGCAGCGCGTGAAAGCATCTGATCTGGCAGCACTTTTACTGGTTTCCGAAGAAACCATTCGACGGGATTTCAAATATCTTGAGTCGATCGGCAAACTCCGCCGGATTCACGGCGGCGCGATTGCGCCAAGGAGCAGCGAGGAGCAGCCGCTGCAGGTGCGCAGCCGACTTCAGACAAAGGCGAAGACCCAGATCGCCACGTGTGCGGCAGGATTTGTCCAGGAGGGTATGGCAATTTTTCTTGATACCGGCACGACGACATTTGCGATGGCGCAGGCGTTGACGAGATTCAGCCGGTTACGGATTGTCACGAACTCACTGGATATCGCACAACTCGTCGCGCAGCAAAGCGACAACCATGTGGTCGTCACGCCTGGTGATGTTCGCCGTAACGACAATGCGCTGATTGGTCCTCATACGCTCGAATTTTCCCGGCAGTTCCACTACGACATCGCGTTCATGGGAATCGGCGGCATCGACCTGGAACTCGGTTTCATGGATTACGAGGAACCCGAGGCAGTGTTGAGGCGGACGCTCGCCAGGCATTGCGTACGAAGCGTGATTCTCGCCGACTACGGCAAGTTTGGCCATCGCACGTTCATCAACACCCTGCCATTCAGCGCAGTCACGACTCTTGTCACGAATCTCCCGCCACCAGGAGACTATCGTCAACGTATGGAACAGGAACATGTCGACATACTCTATCCCTAGCTCTCCAATCGCAGTCAACTTGCCTGATGCCGATGCAATAAGTGAGTTCGATGCGCTGTTTCGAGCCACCTCGGCGATCGGCGTAACCAGCGCGGGAGGTCTGCATCGACTTGCCGCATCTGAGGAAGATGGCCGTGTACGCGACCTGCTGCGCGACTGGTTAGTCCGCCATGGCTTCCATGTGCAAGTCGATCGCGTCGGCAACCTGTTCGGTCTCGTCACGTTCGACCCGTCAGCGCCCTACGTGCTGTGCGGCTCGCATCTTGATAGTCAGCCGAGTGCGGGACGTTTCGACGGGGTCTACGGCGTGCTTGCCGGTGCAGTCGCAATTGCCGGCATTGCAAGACGGCTACGGGAACGTGGCGTTCGCCCTCCATGCAATCTCGCTGTCGTCGACTGGACAAACGAAGAAGGCGCCCGCTTCCAGCCCAGCCTGACGGGCAGCAGCGTATTCACTGGCGCGTTATCGGTTGACGACGCGCTCGCCTGTACCGATGCACAGGGCATCACGTTGTGCCAGGCGCTCGAGCGCATCGGCTACCTCGGCGAAGAGATGCTCGACATCCCGGTCGCCGCATACGTGGAAACGCATGTCGAGCAGGGCGAAAGACTCGAGCGGGAGCAGATCTCAATCGGCGTAGTGAGGGAAACCTGGGCGGCCCTAAAGCTGCGCGTGCGCTTTGACGGCGAACAAAGCCACACGGGTCCTACGCCGATGGACCAGCGGCGGGACGCGCTACGGGCCGCTGCACGCGCGATTTCGGCCGTGTACTCGGAAGTCGGGAAGCACGGCGACCAGATGCATGGTTCGGTGGGACGTCTCGACGTTTATCCAAATTCGCCAAACGTGGTGCCATCGAAGGCGACGCTCTACGTCGAATTCCGCTCCCTGTCCACAGATAGACTCGAGGACGTCGGCAAACGCTTTGCCCAGATACTCGACGACATCGCTGCGCAGACCGGCACGCATGTCGAAGTGGAGAGCCGTCAGCTACGCGCGCCGGTTGCGCTCGATAGCAGGTTGGCACAGTGCGCACACGACGTTTGCAGATCGCTCGGGCTGCGGTCCGTCGACAGCGTGACGGTCGCCGGGCACGACGCGATCAGTCTAAGTCGAACGGTTCCCTCCTGTCTGCTCTTCATACCGAGCCATCGCGGCATCGCTCATAACGAAGCTGAGTTCACGGAAGAGGCAGATCTGCACAATGGCCTGCGCGCGCTAAGTGCGCTGTTGGAAACGCTCTGCGTGACAACGCAGAACAGTCGGTGAGGGTTGGGAAATGAAAACCTCCTCCGAACAGGCACGCCTGATCGAGGCACTCGCCGATACGGACCTGACTGCGCTCGAGTATAGCTGCAGCGGACTTGGCGGTGTCGCGTCGCCGATGCGCCTCCGGACCGAATGGGCGGGATTTCTCGTTCAAACAGGCGACGGCGAGAAACGATACGCGAAAGTGCTGTACGACGATATGCGTCCGCTGATCGATGTGGAGCAGACCGTACTCGCCAGCCGGGCGGCAGCGTTGACCGGTGTCACGCCAGCTCTCTATCTGGCCGATGTCGAGCGCGGTGTGTTGCTATTCGATGCGCTCCCGGACGATGCGTGGCGGTGGGCACGGGTCGACGATCTCACTGCGCCTGACCGACTCGAGCGTTTGTGGGATCTCAAGCGCAAGGTTCATTGCGGACCGGATCCCGGATTTCACCGCTCGTTTGTGGCCGATATTGCCCGCCTGCGCGCACTGTGTGATCGCGACGCCGTCGTTCTGCCGTCAGGTCATGAATGGCTCGACGAGTGCGTCGAAATGGCATCGAGCGCGCTCGAAAGTGGACGCGACACCACCCCTGTCCCGCTACACGGTGACGGTGCAGCTTCAAACGTGATGGTTGGCCCTGACGATACGCTGGCCCTGGTCGACTTTGATCGAGGTGGAACGGGCGATGCCTGGTACGACGTCGCTGTCGTTCTGAATGAGCTTTACCAGTTTGAACCGCAATGGCGTGACGGAATCAGGTTTTGGAGTGGTCAGTGTGAAGAAGCCGACTACGCACGCTGCCGTCTCTATGCGTTTGTTGACGACTGGTACTGGACGTTGTGGGGACTATGGCTTGGCACGACGTCCTCGCGCCGCCTTGAGTTCACCAAGCTTTCTCAATGGACACTACAGCGCTGTCGGCAGACGATTCGGGACCCGCGTTTCGAGGGCTGGCTACGAGCATTCAAAGGATAGGTGAAATGAAAACTCCCGGAGATGCACAGACAACTGATGAATTCAACATCGAGTCCGTCATTCGCCGCGTGCCGGATTGGGCGGAGCGGGCGATCCGCTATTCGCCTGTCAGCGGTGGAATTTCCAACTCGAACTGGCGCGTGGAGGTTGCGAACGGACACGAGAAAACCACGTATTTCCTTAAGGTCCCTGGCATCGGGACGGAAATGTTCATCGATCGCCGCACCGCGCATGAGGCAAGTGTGCGCGCCGCTGAATGTGGTTACGGTGCTCCGGTCTTCTCATTTATGGAAGACTGCGGCGTCGAAATTTTCGAGTTCATGGAGGGATGGCACTCGTCTTCGAATCTCGACTTTCTGAATGGCACGGTACGGCACAACGCGTTACGGGCGCTGAAGGCGTTTAACGACCAGCCATTGCTAACGCAGACGAAAACCGTATTCAACATGATCGACGAGCATGAGGACCAGCGCGGCACACTACGCGCGGCGTGTCCGCTCGATCACGAATGGTTGTGCCGGCAATACGCACGCGCACGGCGGGCGCTCGAGGCATCCGGCGTCGATCTCGCGCCATGCATGAACGATACGCTCGCGGGCAACTTCATGCTCGATGCAGCACATCGAGTCATGCTCGTCGATTTCGAATACGCGTCGAATAACGACCGGTACTACGAGCTTGCGATGTGGTTCGGCGAGATGTTCTTCGATGAGCAGGTGGAGCTGGAACTGATCGAGGAATATTTTGGGCGCGTTGGACCCAGGGAAATTGCACGTGTACAGCTCTACAAAGCGCTGGCTGACCTTAAATGGTCGGCATGGGCGATGGTGCAGCGTTCAGTCTCCAGAATCGATTTTGATTTCTATAAGTACGGGATATGGAAGTACATGCGAGCTCGCACTGTCATGCAGGATATCAGATGGGAAAGCTGGCTAAGGCAGGTATGAGCTTCTCCTGCTGTTCGACGATGGTCAGATCGGCAGGCTGGTAGGTAACAGGATTTGAGGGTAGCAGGACGAAGTCATCACCGGCTAATTACAACTACTGTACTTAGTATTCCTGAATTTATGTGAAGAAAACCTTAACTTTAAGGAGCATCTGAAAGTGAATACGCCAATGCTGTCACCACCGCGGCGCCTGATCCGAGTCGTGTTTGGTATTTATTTCTTCCTGCTACTGCTGATGGCACTGTTTCCGCCGCTCTATCTCAGTGTCAGCGGTAGCACGCTTCTGGTGCTCGGTATACCGCTACCGATTTTTTACTGGATGGTCAATGTGGTTCTGGTCTTACTCGGCGTCTGGGTGCTGTACCTGGTTGAAGGGAAGGTCGGAGATTGCGTGAAAGAAGGAGAGCTGGCATGAACGCGTCGAATGGAGCCGTATTCATAACGTTTGGCACGATTGCCATTTTTCTCGTCGTGATGATCGCGATACTGTATGCGACCAACCGGAGGAGCACGAGTTTCGCGGACTACGCGGTCGGCGGACGTTCCTACGGTCCGTGGTACGTTGCAATGAGTTATACAAATTCCTGGTGGCCGGGGTCAACGTTCACTGCATTCTTTGCCTTGTCCGTCGGCGGCGTGCTCGGCTTCTATGGAATGGTGTACGCCACGCTCGGGGTTACGGTGATGTACCTCATGGCGAATCGCGCATGGTCGTGGGGGTCGCAGTACAACCTGACGACGCAACCAGATTTGCTCGGAATGCGCTACAACAGCCCGGTCGTCAAGCGGATTGCGTCGATCATCGGAATTATCTCCGTGTTTCCGTGGGTCGTGATGGGCATCCAGGCGCTCGGGACGTTGTTCCAGTTCGCCAGCTTCAGCCAGTGGTCCGTTACGACCTGTCTGATCGTGGGCGTTGCCGTTGTTCTCATCCGTCAATACTGGACGGTCAGCATGGGCATGCGCGGGCTCATCATGACCGATATGTTTCAAGGCATCGTCGCGTATGTGGTATGCGCGGTAGTCTGCATATTGCTGTTGATGGGCAACCACGCGCCCTTTTCGAACCTCTCCCAGCTTCCGGCCAGGATGCTCCTGATCCCGGGGGACGCTCGCACGGCATATGGTCCCTGGTACATGTTTAGCCTGATCTTCACAGGCGTGATCGGGTCGATGTGCTGGCCGATGAGCTTCCAGCGGATTTACACGGCGAGCGGTGTACGCGCAGTCAAGAAGGGCACGCTGTTGACGATGTTGCTGGTTGGCGGGTTCTATTGCATCCTGATGCTGTTTGCCGCGACGGCGAGCCACGATCCCAAGGTTGCAGCACATCCGCAGGACGGCTGGTTCGTCGCTCTCGCGGATATCGGCGGCCCGTGGCTGCTTGCGCTCGCAACCGTCATCGTACTCGCAGCCAGTATCGGACACGTGGACGGTTGCGTGCAGGTGTGCGGCACACAATTCGCAAATGACATTGCGACCTGGAATACTCCGCGCTCCGACCGGCAGCTCATGGTGCTGTCGAAGGCCGGAATGGTCGTATTCATTGTTGCTGCTGCCGTGATCGCGTACCTGACATTCGATTACAGTCGACTGCAATTGCTTGCGCAGATCTCGTATCAAGGGATTATCCAGCTGGCAGTGCCGCTTTTCTTCGGGATCTTTTCGAAGCGCGGAAACAAGCAGGGGGCGATTGCCGGCATGCTGGTCGGCATTGCGATCGCAATCGTACTGACGACCATTTATCCGGACGATATTCGGGCACTCGGCTCGCTGACAAGCGGGATCGTCGGGCTCGCCGCGAACTTTATCGTCTTCGTGATTTTTGCGCTCGCGATCAAACAGTCGCCAGAGGAAATTGCCCGGGTGGACCGCTTGTTCTCGAGACAGGTCACGACCGGCGCAAAGGGTCCTGCCTGCGCGCCTGCGCTGCACTGACCCACACCGGCAGTTCCGAATCCACTTCCGCTCGTCGCCGTTCGACAGATCGCCGGCGGAATGGAGCAACTTTTTCTGAATACTCAAGCGGGTCTGACAGGCGGACTCTCGTTCCCGTTCGTCTATCGAGCGCGTGAAACGTCATCCTGATCTCAGACCGCTTTTAAATGTGGAGCAATTAGTCATGGGTACCCGGTCAACCATTATGGACACGAATAGTTTCCGTCCTGAGAACGCGGCAACACTGGATGAATACACCCGCCAACTTACGCAGAAGCGGGAGCAACTGCTGGGGGGTTCCTATCGGTTGTTCTACAGAAAGCCCGTTCATCTCGTACGCGGCCAGCTGCAATATCTTTGGGACGTTCACGGCGATAAGTATCTGGACATGTATAACAACGTCGCCAGCATCGGTCATTGTCACCCGGCCGTCATAGCGTCGGTGCATGAGCAGATGAAGCAGCTGAATACGCATACCCGTTATCTGCACGAGCGAATCCTCGCCTACACGGAGGAACTGCTGACCACGATGCCCTCCGAAATCAGCAGGGCCATGTACATGTGTACGGGCTCAGAGGCAAACGACCTGGCGATGCGGGTTGCACGTGCCTATAGCGGCGGCACGGGAATCATTGTCAGCCGCGAGGCCTACCATGGCACCAGCTACCTGACCTCGGGCGCCTCGCCTGCGTTGGGCAGCGGCCAGCCGATTGACCCGACAACCCGCCTCATCCCAGCGCCGGACCGCTATCGCGTCGACACGCCCGATCTGGGCCTGTGGTTCGCGGCAGAGATGCAAAAGCAGATCGACGACATGGCTGCCCAGGGTATCAGGTTCGCCGGATTTATGGCGGATTCCATCTTTTCGTCGGATGGCGTTTTGCCAGGCCCTGCAGGTTACCTTCAGCCAGCGATTGACGTGGTACATCGCAACGGTGGTATTTTCATCGCGGACGAGGTTCAGCCCGGTTTCGCACGGACAGGCGACGCCTTCTGGGGCTTCGCACGCCATGGCGTCGTTCCCGACGTGGTGACGATGGGCAAGCCAATGGGAAACGGTATCCCCGTGTCCGCCCTGTTCGCGCGGGCGGAGGTGCTTGCCGCCTTTAGTGATGAGATTCCGTATTTCAACACTTTTGGTGGCAATCCGGTTTCCATGGCCGCGGCCCAGGCTGTGCTCAACGTCATTCGCGAGGAACGGCTTCAAGAGCACAGTCAACAGGTCGGCGCACGTCTGCTCGGCGAGTTTTCCCGTCTGGCCGAGCGCCACGAGTGCGTAGGGGACGTGAGGGGGGCGGGGTTGTTTATCGGTTTCGAACTGGTTACGGACCGGGAGAGTAAAACGCCGGACAAGGCTCGTGCGCTTGACGTCATCGAGAACCTGCGTGATCAACGCGTGCTTACCTCCGTGGCGGGCCCGCATGGAAATGTGCTCAAACTTCGGCCGCCGCTGGCCTTTCAGGCTCAGGATATCGACTGGGTTGTGAGCGCACTGGATCAGGCGCTCGTTGCTACGGAACGTAATGCATCATCCCGCGCGGTCAGGAGTCAGCTCAACTAACCCTGGCAGAGGCGGCTTCCTCGCAGTTGCCGGGTACGGCGATGCCGGAGCGGAGATTACTGCTTTGGCCCGATTGGGCAACGCCGGAAGGGTACCAAGCAAAGTTGCAGGCCGTAGGGGGCCGTCCGTGCCTCGATCACGGCTTGTATCCGGTGCGTGACTCAGGGCGCCGCATAATGGCTGCCGCGATTACGTGGCAGACCATCATCGAGCCCGTAAGCGACAGCGGATTTTTTGACGAATAGATCTGACGGTGGCATCGGCGCAGCGATAATTCTTGCCTGAGCTTCGCGGATTGCCTCCTGCCGGGGCAAGGTATCCTCGCGCAGTCGTTTCATCGAAGGCACAAGTGTCGTGAAGCCGATACTGCGAAGACAGCTCCTGCCGCCGTCCGACCTCAATGCTTCGGAGGACCACACGCACTATTGAGCAACGTCACGCTACTTCTGGCCGTCAGCAGTGCTGACGCGTGAGCCGGGGTCCAACCGACAGAGTTCCCAATTGCCGGGCCGCATGCTTTATTTTCGCCTATTTTTTTCCGCTACTCTTATCCGGAATCAGGTTATGAGAGAGTGTCGCGGCAGGCGGGCTGGTTATGAAAGACGAGTGGCGGATAGGCATCCTGTTTTCCCGTTCCGGCGTGGCCGAAGAGACCGAGTCGGAGTATTTTCGCGGCACTGTGCTTGCCATAGAGGAAATCAACGCGGCGGGTGGCGTGCTCGGTCGCCCTATCGTACCCGTGTGCTACGACCCAAGGTCCGATTCCGCCGAGTATCGGCGCTATGCCGACAAACTGCTGGTCGACGACGGCGTCAGCGTGATCTTCGGGTGTTTGTTATCGGCCAGTCGCAAAGCGATACTGGGAAGCCTGGAGCGCCGCAACGGGCTGCTCTGGTACCCGGCCAACTACGAAGGGTTCGAGTATTCGCCGAACGTCATCTACACCGGGGCTGCGCCGAATCAAAGCACGATGCAACTGGCGGGCTACATCATTTCGCATGTCGGGAAGGACATCACGCTCGTCGGGTCGGATTACGTCTTTCCGCGCGAGACCAACCGGCTATTGCGCTGTTTGATCGAAAGCGCCGGCGGCCGCATCGTCGACGAGACCTACGTGCCGATCGTTCCGGACGAGATCGTCCTGCGCCGCGTGGTCGACGGCATCAAGCGCGATCGGCCGGCGGCTGTCGTGTCGACCATCATCGGCTGCGGTACGCGCCCCTTCTATCGATTCTACCGGGACGCTGGCCTCGATCCGCGGGAGCTGCCGGTGGGAAGTCTTTCGCTGGCGGAAAACCAGGTCAGCAAAATCGGTCCGGAATATTGCTCGGGCCACATTACTTCCGCCACGTATTTTGCGAGCGTCGATACGTCCAGCAGTCGGCGATTTCAGGAAGGTTTTGCACGGCGCTTCGGCCGCGACTCGATGCCGAGCTACAACTCGGAAAGTGCCTACAACCAGATCTACCTGTTTTCGGCGGCCCTGGAGCGCGCGGGAGTGGATGATCCGCAAAAGCTCGCGGCGGCCGCCGCTGGTGTGGAATTCGATGCGCCGCAGGGACGTGTCATCGTCGATGCCGACAACAACCATACCTGGCTCAATTCTCGGATCGGCATTCTGAACGACAGGGGGCAGTTCGACCTCGTCTGGGAAGCGCTCCATCCAGTCAAACCCGATCCCTATCTGATCAGTCATTCATTCGACTACGGTGCGCAACACGCGAGGATGCCCGATTGAGCAACGAAGACATCATCCATCACCTGCGCAATATTCGCGTGCTGGTAGTTCATCCGCCCGACACGGACGGCAGGGACCTCACACATCAACTGAAGCGCATCGGATGTCAGGTCGAAGCGATCTGGCCGCCCGTGGCGGTGCTGCCGCCGGCCGAAGCGCTGTTCTTTTTGATCGGCGATCCGCCTGACATTTCCTGGCTGGCATCGGAGACCGAAGGGGCGCGCGTCGCGGTGCTCGATTCGGAAAATCCAACCCTGCTCAAGGCATTGCTCGACAGCAATACGCACGGCGTGCTGGTACGTCCGTTGCGCGCGGTCGGCATCCTGTCCGCGCTGGTGCTCGCGCTTTCCTTGCGCGCCTATGAGCAGCGCCTGATCGGCAAGGCGTCGAAGATCGAGGAAACGCTCAAGGCCCGACGCGAAATCGAGAAGGCCACTCGCATCATCATGAGCGTGCGCAACATGAGCGAGGCCGACGCTTATCAGTTCATTCGCAAGCAGGCGTCTGGCAAGCGGGTGTCTACCAGCGTGATCGCCAATTCGATCATCAGCGCGCAGGAAATGCTCGACGGACTCGATTTGCAGAAAGGTGAGTCCTGACGCATTCGTGCGCCGAAGTGTCGTTTGTCGGGTAATTTTTTTCAGGCTTGACGCTCAATTTTGTTCCGTGACTAATACGGGCAAGGCGTCTTCCACGTCCCGCGGCAGCGTTGCCGCTACCACGGCTACGAAAGCTCCCAGATTCCGTTACTCCACGGACTGGGAGCTTTTTGCTTTTTTCAAGGAAAAACGTGCAGATCGCTTGCGTGCAAATGGCGCCCCGGATCGGCGAAAAGGATCTCAACGTACGACGCGCCATCGACTTCGTGACACGAGCGGCGGACCTGGGCGCCGAGCTCGTTGTCTTGCCGGAACTGGCGAACACCGGTTACGTGTTCGACTCGCGCGCCGAAGCGGAAAGCCTGGCCGAGCCCGTGCCGGACGGCTCGACCACTGCGGCCTGGAGCGAGGTCGCGTCTGCGCTTGGCGTCTACATCGTCGCCGGCATCGCCGAAAAGGCGGATGGCGCGCTGTACAACAGCGCCGTGCTCCTCGGACCCGACGGCTATCTCGGCAGCTATCGAAAGACGCATCTGTGGGGCGACGAGAAGAAGCTGTTCGCCAGCGGCGATCGGCCCTCGCCGATCTACGACACGCCGCTGGGCCGGATCGCGATCGCGATCTGCTACGACCTCTGGTTTCCCGAACTGTTTCGCCTCTATGCGCTGGGCGGCGCGCAGATCGTATGCGTCCCGACCAACTGGGTACCGATGCCGAACCAGTCGGCCGATCGTCCGGCCATGGCGAATACGCTCGCGATGGCCGCCGCGCATACGAACGGCCTGGTAGTCGCCTGTGCGGATCGCGTCGGCGTCGAACGCGGACAGCCTTTCGAGGGGCAAAGCCTCGTCGTGGACCAGAGTGGCTGGCCCGTGGGCGACGTAGCGAGCCGCTCGCTCGAGGAAATCGTTAGCGCCTCCATCACGCTCGACGCACGCACGAGCGTCGGCACGCACAACGACGTGCTGGCGGATCGGCGCGCGGATATCTACGGCCGCATCCCGGCATTCGACGGGCACTGAGCGCAGGCGTCGACAGGGTTCTTTGAAAGGCAACCGGTGAGCAAAAAACAAACTCCAGGAGAAATACTATGCATGACGTAAAGAAAACAGTCGGTTTCGTCGCCGGCATGGCGCTGTGCCTGAGCGTGCCCGTCGCATACGCAGCCAACGACATCGTGGTCGGCGTAGCAGTGGGGCTGAGTGGTGCGAACAGCGTGGTTGCGCCTTCGGTGGTGCAGGCGGCCGATCTGGCCGTGGATCAGATCAATGCCGCCGGCGGCGTGCTCGGTCGCAAGCTGCGGCTCGAGATCGTGGATGACAGCTCGAGCGCCGCCGGCGCGCAGAAAGCCTATGACGTGCTGGTATTCCAGAAAAAGGTCGACGCGATCGTCAGCATGGAGACCAGCGCGGCCCGCAACGCGGCGCTGCCCATCGTCACGCGCGGCAGGATACCGTTTATCTACACCTCGTTCTACGAGGGACGCTCGTGCAACAAGTACATGTATATCAATGCATGGGTGCCCGAGCAGCAGGTTGCGCCGATGGTCGATTACTTCACCAGGCAAAAGGATGCCAAGACCTTCTTTCTGATCGGCAGCGACTATGCTTTCGGGCGCGGCATGCTGGCGTTCACGCGCAAGTACATCGAGAAAACCGGCGGCAAGGTCGTCGGTGAGGAATACAACCCGATCGACGCGACCGACTGGACCGCCATCGTCAGCAAGATTCGCGCGGTCCACCCCGACGCGTTGATGATCTCGACGGCTGGCGGCGTGCCGAACGTCACCCTGACCAAGCAGTTGCGCACCGGCGGCATCAAGGCTCTGTACGGCAATCTCAGCATCGACGAGGGCACGGCCAGGAGCATGGGCGCGGATGCGGTCGGCACCTATGTGGCCGGCTCGTATTACACCAGCCTGCAGACACCCGCCAATCAGAAATTCATGGCCGCAATGAAGGCCAGGTTCGGCGACAAGCTGGAAACGCCGAACGACCTCTCGGTGCCGGAATACGATGCGGTGCTCGCATACGCCGAGGCCGTCGCCAAGGCCGGTTCGACCGCGACCGACAAGGTGATTCCGGCGCTCGCGTCGGTCACGGTGGATGGGCCGCGCGGCGCCATCACCATGGACAAGGAGCGTCACGCGGCACTTTCCATGTACCTGGGGCAGGTAATGCCCGACGGCAGTGTCAAGGTCATCTCCGAGTTCAAGAACGAGGATCCGGGCGAGCAGTGCCCGAACCTCAAATGATGCCTGGATCGATCAGCGCACACGCCAAGCCCCGGCCGCAAGGCGGTCGCGGGGCGTCTTTCTCGTAAAAGGTCGCGTATATGATTGCGCTCGTTCTCGATGTCCTGACAACGGCATCGATTCTGTTCGTTGTAGCCAGCGGATTGCTGCTCGTGTTCGGCGTAATGAAGATCATCAATTTCGCGCACGGCGCGGTCATCACGCTGGGCGGCTACGCCGCGCTGGCATGTACCGGGTTGGGCATGAACCCCTGGCTGGGCTTGCCGCTGGGCGCGCTGGTCGGTGGCGTCGCGGGCGTCGTGGTCGAGTCTCTGGCCGTGCGACCGCTCTACGCACGGCCGCTGGATGCGATCCTCGCCACCTGGGGGCTCGGCATCGTCATCAGCCAGGTCGTGACCTTGTGCTTCGGCCGCGGTGTGCACTTTGCCCGTTCGCCCTTGACGGGGACGGTGAACGTGCTGGGAACGGAGTACTCGCTCTATCGGCTCAGCCTCGTACTGGTCGCTCTGGCACTCGGCGGCCTGCTGACGTTGCTGCTGCAGGGCACGCGCCTCGGTCTCGAGACACGCTCCGTGATCATGAACGAGGATCTGGCCCGCGGGCTCGGCATCAATAGCGGCCTGGTGCGGTTCGTGACCTTTTCGCTCGGCTCGGCGCTGGCCGGTATAGCGGGGATGGTGATCGCACCGCTGTCGAGCATCGATCCGAACATGGGTGTGCCCTGGCAGGTCAACGCGTTCATGCTGGTGATGGTGTCCGGCTATTCGCTGCTGACGCTGGCCGTTTCCTGTCTGGTCCTTGGAGCCGCGCAGGTGCTGATCAGCGTCTATATCGATCCCATACTCGGCGGATTGACCATCACGGTGCTGGCTGCCGTGATTCTGCGCATCCGTCCGGAAGGATTTGCCCGTGTCTGAGACTCTCGCGCAGGTTCGCCGCACCTTGCGGCCGGTGGCGATCATCGTGCTGGTGGGCGCGTTGCTCGTTGGATTCGGGCCCGTCGTGCTCGATTCCTATTCGGTCAACGTTCTGACCCGCTCCCTGCTGTATGCGGCGGTCGCCCTGACGGTCGATCTGCTGTGGGGGTATATGGGGATTCTGACCTTCGGGCAGTCCGCATTTTTCGCCATCGGCGCCTATACCTCGGGATTGATATTTACCCACATCGGTTTCAGCCCGTGGCTGGCGCTCGCGGCGCTTGTTCTGGGCGTGCTGGCGGCCATGGCGGTCGCCGCGCTGGTCGGCTGGCTGGCGTTCTGGCACGGTGCGACGAATCTCTATGCCTCGGTCATTACGCTGGTGCTTTGCATCGTCTGTACCCAGGTGATTTTTTCGGGTGGAAATTTCACCGGATCGAGCAGCGGCCTGACCGGTTTCGACAGCTTCGATCTGTCCATGCAGGCATGGTTCTGGATCGCCGGTGGCTTTCTGATCGTAGTGACGGCTGGCGCGTGGCTGCTGGTTCACAGCGACGCAGGACGGATCCTGATCGCCATTCGCGAAAACGAACAGCGTTGCGAATACCTCGGGCTGAACACTGCGCTGCTCAAGACCACCGCATTTCTTGGCTGCTCCGCCGTCGGTGCCGTTGCGGGCTATCTGTACGCCAATTATTCGATGCTGGTCTCGCCGGAACTGGCCGGTTTCGTATTCGGCACCGAGCTCGTGATCTGGACCGCGTTGGGCGGCAGGGCAACGCTGCTCGGTCCGATTTTCGGCACGATGCTGGTCGACTACGAAAGCGCGCAGCTCAGCGGTGATTTTCCTTATGTATGGAAACTTCTCATCGGCAGCATTTTCGTCATTGTCATCATCGCTTTTCCGCGCGGGCTGCTGCCCATCGTGCCAGCGGCGCTGCGCCGCTTGTTCGGGCGCGTGCGCCCCACGCAGGCGGCGCGTCGTGCGTTCGTGCCCGAGCTGGCGCTCGCCAGCGGGACGGCGCATCGGCAGGATGCCGGGGACGGCGTGCCGCCTGCGCTCCAGGTCGTCGACGTGCACAAGAATTTCGGTAGCCTCGCGGTATTGAGCGGCATAGACTTCGCCGCTCGTGCCGGAGAAATCGTCAGTCTGGTCGGGCCTAACGGCGCCGGCAAGACCACGCTCATGCGCTGCATCGCGGACGGCATGGAGCGCAGCTCAGGCGATGTCGTGGTCAACGGCCGCAGCATCGGCAAGTCGCCGCCAGCGCGCTGCGTCGCCATGGGCGTCGGGCGCAAATTCCAGATGGCCAACGTGTTCGACACCCTGACGGTGGCCGAATGCCTCGGCATCGCCCGGTTCGTCCATGATCGCCCCTCGCTGTGGCGGCGTAGAACGGCGCTGCAATTGCCCGAGGCCGCGTTTCACGTGGTCCAGGCCACCGGGTTGGCCGAGCGGCTGGGCGAGGAAGCTCGCCTGCTGTCCCACGGCCTGAAGCAGGCACTCGAGCTGGCCATGGTATTGGCGCTCGAACCACGCGTGGTCCTGCTGGACGAACCGACGGCGGGGCTCACCAAGACCGAACGCACGCAGATTGGCCGCATACTCGTGGACATCGTGCGCGAACAGGGTATCTGCGTCCTGCTGGTTGAACACGATCTGAACTTCGTTCGGGAAATCAGTTCGCGCGTCATCGTCCTGCATCAGGGAAAAATCCTGCTCGACGGATCGGTCGACGAAGTCGTCTCGTCCGAATTGGTGAGCAGCGTCTATACCGGCGGCGAGAATCTGGAGCATGCGGCATGAATCCCTTACTCCACGCAGTGAACCTGACCAGCGGCTACGGCGAATCGATGGTGGTCCGCAATCTGGCGCTTGACGTCGCCCCGGGAGAGATTGTGGCGGTGCTGGGCAAGAACGGCATGGGCAAGACCACGCTGCTGCGCACCGTGATGGGATTTCTGGGGAAAAAAACCGGTTCGGTGGCGCTTGACGGCAAGGACATCACCGTCATGCCGCCCCATCGGATCGCGCGCCTCGGCATCGGCTACGTCGCACAGGAAAAAGCCTTGTTCCAGGACCTGACGGTGCGGGAGAACCTCCGGTTGGCGACGCGCAATCGGCCACTGGCGGAGGTGATCGAAACGGCCGCGGCGGCATTTCCGTTTCTGGCGCAGCGACTCGGTCAGCGTGCCGGCACGCTCAGTGGCGGCGAGCAGAAGATGCTGCTGATGGCGCGCGCCCTGGCGACCCGCGCCAGGCTTGTGCTGGTCGACGAGATCACGGAGGGGTTGCAGCCGGCCATGGTGCAACGCATAGGCGAAGTCATCCGTCTGCAGCGCGAGCGATACGGCACCAGCTTTCTGCTGATCGAACAGCATCTCGGCTTCGCGCTGAAACTCGCTGATCGATATGTGGTCGTGCAAGGCGGCGAGATCGTGCTGTGCGGCAACAGGGGCGAGGCCGACACGAACGGCCGGATTGCCCAGTATCTCGGCGTCTAGGATTCGACGTCTCCATCGGTGTGAACGGAGTCAATGCATGCGCCTGTTTCCGCGTGAAGTCGATCGTCTGTTGCTGCATCAGGCAGCGCAACTGGCCAGATCGCGCCGCAGCAGAGGATTATTGCTGACCGAACCGGAGGCCCGCGCCCTGATCGCGGATACGGTGTGCGAGGGCGCACGCGTAGGCGGGACGGTGGCCGATATGGTGGCGCTCGCCTCCACGCTGTTGACTGACGATGACGTGATGCCCGGGGTTACCGAGCGTGTGGAGGTAGTCATGGTCGAAGCGTTTTTCCCCGACGGGCAGAAATTGGTCTGCGTGCATGATCCCATCGGCCCGGGTAGCCAGGGGGAGCCGCAGGCACCGCCGCCGCGCTGGCGCCTGGAGCGGACACCCGTCGTCGTCAATCGGCATCGCCCTACCTTGCGCCTGCGCGTCGCAAGCTCGGCAGACCGGCCGATCCAGGTCGGCTCGCACTACCATTTTTTCGAAGTTAATCCGGCGCTCGCGTTTGACCGGCACGCCGCATACGGCTACCGCCTCGACATCCCGGCGGCCACGACGCTGCGTTTCGAGCCCGGTGATACACGTGACGTCGACCTGGTGGCCATCGGAGGCGCGCGAGCGGTGTACGGCCTGGCGGGACTCGTCAACGGCGCATTGGACGATCCCGCCGTGCGGCAAGTGGCGATGTCGAGGCTCGCGGCATTTTTGGAGGAGTAGGCATGGCCTGCAGCATCGAACGCTCACGATACGTGCAGCTTTACGGTCCGACCACGGGCGATTGCGTCCGCCTGGGCGACACCGGCCTGTGGGCGCGGGTCGAACGCGACTTCTGCGCGGGCGGCGACGAACTCGTGTTCGGCGCCGGCAAGACGCTGCGCGCCGGTACCGGCTGCGACGGCGAACGGACCGCGGCCGACGGGGTGCTGGATCTCGTCGTCACCAATGCACTCGTCATCGATGCGGTCGCCGGGATCGTCAAGGGCGATATCGGCATCAAGGACGGTCGTATCGTCGGCATCGGCAAGGCAGGCGATCCGAACATCATGGACGGAGTGACGCCCGGCCTGCGCGTGGGCGTGAACACTGACATCCGCGCGGCCGAGGGCCTGATCGTGACGGCGGGTGGCATCGACTGTCACGTGCACTTCATCGATCCCGGCCAGGTGGACGAGGCGCTGTGCGGCGGCATCACCACGTTGATGGGTGGCGGCCTCGGCCCTACCACCGTGCCGATCGCCTCGACCGGCACGCGCAATCTCGGCCTGATGCTGCAGGCCGCCGAAGCGTTCCCGCTCAACTTCGGGTTCATTGCAAAAGCAGCGTCGCATGCCATCGAACCGCTCGTCGAACAGTTGTCGTGCGGTGCCGCCGGCCTCAAGATCCACGAAGACTGGGGCGCCACGCCGGCCGCGATCGACGCTGCGCTCAAAGCCGCCGAGATCGGTGGTGGCCAGATCCAGTTGCATACGGACACGCTGAACGAATCGGGCTTCGTCGAGCACACGCTGAAAGCCATCGGCGATCGTTGCATCCACGCCTATCACGTCGAGGGCGCGGGCGGTGGCCACGCGCCCGACATCATCCGCATCTGCGGCAGGGCCAACGTGCTGCCTTCGTCCACCAATCCCACCAATCCGTTCACGATCAATACGTTCGACGAGCACTTCGACATGGCGATGACGAGCCATCATCTGAACCCGCGCTTGCCGGAAGACGTGGCCTTCGCCGAGAGCCGGATCCGGCGCGAAACGATCGGTGCGGAAGACGTGTTGCATGACCTCGGCGCGATCAGTGCGATCGGCTCGGACAGTCAGGGCATGGGGCGCATCGGAGAGACCGTCGCGCGCTGCTGGCAACTGGCCGAGCATATGCGCGTGCTGCGCGGCAGCCTGGCGGAGGACCGCGGGTCCGGCGCCGACAATTTTCGCATCCTGCGCTATATCGCCAAGTACACGATCAACCCGGCGCGCATGTTCGGCATCGACGGCGAAGTGGGCTCGGTCGAGGCTGGCAAGCTGGCGGATCTGGTGTTCTGGCGTCCCGACAGTTTCGGGGCAAAGCCGGAGCTGGTGATGAAGGCTGGCTTTCCGGTGTGGGCGCCGCTCGGCGAAGCCAATGCTTCGCTGATGACCTGTGAGCCATTGCGCTACCGACCCATGTGGGGCTGCTTCGGCCGCGCGCCGCAGGCGCTTGGCGTTCGCTTCGTGGCGCCACCGTCGATCGCCGCCGATGTGGGGCGCCGCCTGGACCTGAAGGCCAAGCTGGTGCCGGTCGCGGACACACGCGGGCTGACCAAGCGGGACATGATCCGCAACGACATGGTCGCACCGATCAACGTCGATCCGGAAACCTTCCGCGTCAGCGTCGACGGACAGATCATTGATAGCGCGCCCACCGAGCGCGTGGCACTCGGCATGTCGTACATGCTCAAGTAGGAGAACACCATGACTGCAGTACGTTTGGGGATCGGTGGTCCGGTAGGTAGCGGCAAGACGCGCCTGGTCGAGCGCCTGTTGCCGGTTTTCGCCGAGGAGGGCATTTCGGTGGCCGTCATCACCAACGACCTGGTCACGCGCGAAGACGCCGAACGCGTGAAGCGCTCGGGATTGATCGATCCCGAGCGGGTGCTGGGCGTCGAAAGCGGGGCTTGCCCGCATACGGCGATTCGAGAAGATCCGTCGGTGAACCTTGAGGCGGTCGAGTGGCTGGAGCGTCGTTTCCAGCCCGCCGTAATCGTCATCGAAAGCGGCGGAGACAATCTTGCCGCGACGTTTTCGAGCGAACTGGTGGACTGGTGGGCCTTTGTGATCGACGTAGCCGGCGGCGACGATATTCCGCGCAAGCGGGGCCTGGGCGTGCTGCGCGCCGATCTGCTCGTCGTCAACAAGGTCGATCTCGCACCGTATGTCGACGCCGAACTGGACCGCATCCGCGCCGACGTAGCCAGAGCCCGTCCCGACCGGCCCTCGTTGTTTACCGATTTGCGGCGCGGCGGCGGCGTGCGTGCCGTGTTCGACGAAATCGCCCGGGCCGCGTTGTTCGGATGTATCCGCGGATGACGGATGGCTGTTTGTCGATGCGCTTCGTCCGCGACAGGACAGGGCACACCCGGCTCGCAGAGCGGCGGCAGTGCTATCCGCTGACCACGACGGCGGTGCTGCCGTTGGATCACGGACCCGGCGCGCTGATTTACGTGCAGAACGCGGCCGGTTCGGTGTTCGGCGGCGATCACCTGAACCTGGAGATGCATCTGGAAGAGGGCGCCGCGCTATGCATGTCCACGCCTTCTGCGACACGGCTGCAGGGCGATGCCTTGTCGGTGCAGCACATGCAGGTGTCGGTCGGCCGCGATGCGTTCTTCGAGTCGATTCCGGACATGCTGATTTCTCACCCGGGCGCGGTTCATCGGCAGCAGACGCAGATCGATCTGGCCGACGGCGCTGGCGCGATCGTCGCGGAATCGCTTGCCCCCGGTCGGGTCGCGCGCGGCGAACGCCACGTCTACGGATCGATTTCCCTGCGGTTGCAGGCCAGTTTCGGCGGCACGGTCGTATTGCGCGACGGGTCCACGTTTCGACCGGAGGAAGCGGATCCGGCTCTTGAGGGAAGCCTTGGCAGGGAGGGCTACATGGGCAGTCTGTTTGCCCTGGCACAAACGGGGCGAGCGGAAGACCTGGCGGAGTGCATCGATGCCGCATTGGCGAAGCTACCGGGTGTTTACGGCGGCGCGTCCGTGCTGGCGTCCCGGCATGGCGCGGTGGCGCGGTTTCTGGCCGGCGAAGCGACGCTTTTGCGCCAGGCCACGCACTTGGCCTGGGACGCCGCGAGGCGATGCATGCGCGGGCTACCCGCGCCGATACTCAGAAAATAAGGATGCTTATGTTGCTCGTGAACCAGATACTCGGCCGCGCCGATGCGCCGCGATTCTCGCACCGGCAGCACGTCGCCGTCAGCATTTCCGCCCACGATGCAGGGCGGCGCCGGATGCGTCTGCATGCCGAGGACGGCACCGAGCTCGGTATTGACCTGCCGCGGCAGAACTGGCTTTTCCACGGTGCCGTGCTGTATGACGACGGCGCGCGCATCGTCGTCGTAGCGCGCCCTGCCGAGCCGGTCATGGTGATCGCGCTGCTCGATTTGACGCCGGAAGCGGCGTTTCGTATCGGGCATGCGTTGGGCAACCGTCACAGCCCGTCGGAACTGCGCGGCAACGAAATCGTCGTGCCGGTGACCGATACCCCGGAACTCGCGTCGCGGCCGGTGCTTGCGCTCGGACTACCCGATCTGGCGATCCGATTCGAGCACAGGCGGTTCGCCGCCGATGGGCCACCGATCTGTACGGGGGCGACACACGAGCATCCGCAGCACCACGTCGGCCATGCACATCGGCACCATGGCTGATACCGAGGCGGTCGATCCGGTGCGTGCGGGCGCGCTGCTGGCGTTGATGCAACTCGCCGACGCCGCGCTACCGATCGGGCGCCACGCGCATGCAATGGGACTTGAGGCGCTGCTGCGCGCCGGGCGCGTTACGGGCGCACCGGCACTGCGCCAGATGGTCGTCGCGGCGCTCATGCATGGCGCCGCACGTGGCGACGGCGCCGCAACCGCCATGGCGCACGACGCGGTGCGCGCCGGCGATCTGCAGGCGCTCGCGGCGACCGACGCACGGCTTGATCTGCTGAAACTGACGCAGCCGGCACAAGCCGCCTCGCGCCGTTGCGGCAGCCGGCTCGCCGCACTCGCGCCGTCGCTCGGCACCGACGCGGTACTGCTGCAATATGCCGCCGAGGTCTCCGCCCGGCGCACGCCCGGCCATCTGGCAGTCGTCTCGGGAGCACTATCGGCCGCGGTGGGCATCGGCCGGGACGAGGCCGTGCTGATCGAGATGCGCGGAGTGGCGACCATGATCCTGTCGGCTGCGGTGCGGCTCGACATCGTGCCGGCAGCGGCGGCGCAAGGGTTGTTGAGCGGGCTCGCGCCGGACGTCATCGCCGCGACAGAGATTGCGCTGAACACGCGGCCCGACGACATGGAATGCAGCGCGGCTGCAGGACTTGAGATCGCGGCGATGCACCACGCCCGCGGCGACGGCCGCCTGTTTGCCACTTGACGACGATTCGAGGAGACCAAATGAAGCATGACCGGATACTGCGGGTGGCGCTGGACTGGGCCGTGGACGGCATCGACCCGCCGCGCTCGTTCGGCGGGTGGAATACCGGGCGCGTAGTACAGCAGACTCATGAAAGCCTGGTCGAGGACGACTTCGATACGGAGCCCAGCCCGCCCGATGCGCCCACGCGCGTCGTGCCGCGTCTGGCCGAGCATGTCGAAGTGTCGCGTGAGGCGCGTCGTTTCGTGTTTCGCTTGCGCGACGGCGTGCGCTTTCACGACGGCGCGCCGCTCGATGCCGACGCCGTGGTGCTCAATTACGAGCGGATGGTGCGTCCCGACTCGCCGTATTATTCGCCCGTGGTGGCCGACTTCAATCGTGCCGGGGCTGCGGCGATCGAATGCGTGCGCGCACTCGACGCGAGGACGGTTGAGTTTCTGCTGTGCGAGCCGTTCCCGGAATTCCTGCGCTATATGACGCAGGAGGACGCGCCAGGGGCTCAGTCGCTGATCAGCCCGGCGGCGCTGCGCCGGTGGGGCGCCGACGGCTGCACCGATCGAGCACCCGGTACCGGGGCGTTCCGCTTCGAGCGCCGTTTCGAGACGGCAGGCGGATCCGCGGTGGCGCTGTCGCGCAACGACGCGTATTGGGGTGGGGCGCCTGCGCTTGCGGGCGTCCACTTCCTGCCGTTTCCCGACCTCGGCGACCGTGTCCGCGCGCTCGTCGAGGGCCGCGTGGATTTCGCCTACAGCCTGGAGGGCGCGGATCTCGAGGATCTGGCCGCGCGCGGGTTCAGCGTGCCGGCGTTTGCGCCGCCCTATCTGTGGTATCTGGTATTCAATCTGCGCGATCCGCATCTGTCCGACGTGCGGGTGCGGCGCGCCATCGCCTGCGCGATCGATCGCACGGCCCTGTGCGGAACGCTTTTTCCGGGCGCCGCGCTGCCTGCCAGCAGTGCGATTCCGCCGGGGGCGCCGGCGCATGTGGCGGACTTGCCGGATCGCTATGCGTACGATCCGCAGCGTGCCCGCGCGCTGCTGGCCGAAGCAGGCGTCGTGGATACGCTGTCCTTACGGGTGGTCGCGGCGCGCGCCGGCTCGGCGCAACTCGATCCTGGATCGATCTACGCATGCGTGGCCCGGGATCTGGCCAGGATCGGCATTCGTCTGGAGGTGACGCTCCATGAAGATTGGGTGGCCTACTGCAATCAGTGGCGTGAAGGTGCGCCCGACGGCATTGCTTTCAGCGAAATGAGCTGGGGGATGTCCTGCGACCTGTGGCTGGAGCA
This sequence comes from Burkholderia sp. AU4i, assembly GCF_000466765.1. Classification (NCBI taxonomy): domain Bacteria; kingdom Pseudomonadati; phylum Pseudomonadota; class Betaproteobacteria; order Burkholderiales; family Burkholderiaceae; genus Burkholderia; species Burkholderia sp. AU4i. Next base: position 36,439 of record NZ_ASSI01000046.1, read on the forward strand.
GGTGCTACATGGTGCGAACCTGTCGCCGTGCGGCTTTAATGCAGGCTACAACCGCGATGGCGTGCTCGATGCGCTGCTTGACCGCGCACGCACGACCGTCTCGACGGACGAACGGATCGCACTGTATCGGGCCGCCGATGCGCGCGTAATGGACACATTGCCGATCTTGCCGTTGTTTACTTCGCGACGCGGCATGGTCGCCTGGGCTCCTGCGGTGGAGGGAATGAAGCTGGTCAATCAATGCTGGCAGGATTTTCGGCGCGTCGCGCTGAAGTCGGGTAGACCGGGTACGGACTAAGGCAAGGCGATCCGACGTAGGCGTTGTGCCTGATAGCCCGATGCCCGAACCATTTCATCGTGCACGGTGATTACTGACATGCGCACCACATACTGCCTTATGCGTTAGCGCCTTCGACGTGATCAATCACACGCCCTGATGCTCACAGTATTGGCAGGCCCGCATGGAAATGCGCCCCAAAGCCACCGCGGGCCATTCAGGCGCGATATCGAACGGGTCGTGAGCGCGGTGGATCGGGCGCTGGTTGCTGCAGCGCCTGATAAATTGTCCCGCTACGTCACGGTTCAACTCAAGTAACCCGGATACAGGCCGTCTTCTCGCAATTGTCGCGTACGGCGATGCCAGGCGACCTTAAAGCGGCGCTTACCCTTCTGGCCGGTTGGTAGCGCCGGACAGGGACGAAACCAGGTAGCAGGCCGCCCGGTGCGCCTGAACGACGACCTGCGCTCCGGTGAGGCGCTCGGCTCAGGCTTCGAAGGTGGCTGTCGCGAAGCGTTCCGGTTGCGCTTGCGCGAATCAGAAGGAAGCCCCGCTGATCAGTCTGTAGCCTACATCGCGAATTACGGGTGCCGGTGCGGCGCCGACCAGCCTTCCAACGAGCATTTCTGCTGCCGCCACACCCATTTCATAACCTGGAGTTGCCACGGTCGTGAGCTTGGGCGTTATTTCCGAGGCAATCTGATAGTTCCCATATCCAGCGATGCCGATTCGACCAGGTACCCTCCAGCCTCGGCGCATGCATTCAAAGATCATCCCCGCGGCAAGTATGTCGGTGCCACAAAAGACACCATCCAGCTCGGGTTCCTCTCTGAGGAGGGCATTCAGGGTGATCCGGCCGCCGGCAAATCCTTCGGACTGTTCGGTATATGCGTGCACATCGTGACGCAGGTTCGCACGCCTGAGTGCGTCCTCGAAGCCACGTTGCCGCTCGAGGAATCGCTCTGTCGAAGCGGGGGTGAACCCGGCGAAGCCAATCCTGCGGTAGCCCGCTTCGATCATGAGATTTGTCATGTCGAAGGCCGCATCGTATAGGGAAAAGCCGACACCCATGTCAATGAACGGCCCCTTGAGACTCCATGTCTCGACCGTCGGCAGGCGCGCGTTCCTGAGCAGGTCGACAGTGTCACGGGAATGTTGCACGTCAGTCAGCACTACACCGTCGATGCGCCTCTCGATAAAGGTGCGAATGGAGTCAAGCTCTCGGTCGGCCGTCGGCGTGACCGCCAACATCAGCTGATGGTCGAGTTGATGCAGTCGATCTTCCAGACCTTGAATCATTCCGATGAAGTTGGAATTCTCCAGAGAAGGTACAAGTACACCGACCACCTGACTGCGTCCTGACGCGAGATTGCCTGCAATCCGGTTACGCGTGTAGCCCAGTTTTGCTGCGGCTTCAAGGACCCTGGCGAGCGTTTGCGGATGTACCTTGTCGGGCACCCGATAGCAGTTGGACACGGTCATGGGCGCGACACCGGCCAACGTTGCGACGTCCTGCATTGTCGCCTTTTTTTTGGCACCGCTGCGTGATGAATTGATTTTGTGGTCCACGCTCCAACCTCCTGACGAGCGGCGATACGGAAGAAGCTATCGCCGCGGGATTGCTGCGATGATTGCCTGACAAGGTTGGCCGCATGTGCCGCGTGAGCCCGGCACGATTCTCATAAACTGCGGCACCGGAGTTACTGCGCGGATGCACAGAACATGCGCTACCCTCATTCGCCGCGACATATCGGTAGCAACCGAAACATTCAGGCATGAGCCCACCGTGCCTTCCAAAGTTGCAGTGATCGAACCCACGGGAAGAAGGCTAGCGAAGCGATGGACGCCGGTCCACCGTGATGCTGCCACCTAAACCAGGCCCCGCATTTTAGCGCAACAATTGCAAGGGCCACACGCGGCGAAATGGGGTTCGATTTAAACAGGGTGCAACGCTTTAAGGGCGTAACTCCGCGGACTCCCCCGCCATTCCGGCTCACGGATAAAAAAGTGTAGCGCTACAATTTTTTCTGCTATACGCTCCGTTTCAGAGTCAAGGTTGCGCATCGGCACCAGATTGTAGCGCTACAATCGCCGATGTGAATTATCAGGAGAATGCCTTCCTGACCAGGAGCCTCGCGGTCAGGGGCGTGGTAACGACACGCCGGGCGCAACACGGCGGTCGTGAAAGCGTGCGTTTGAGCTGCGGCGGATGCCCCGAGGTTCGTGGGTGAGGCGGCGGGGATATTACACAGACGTACGGCAGTTACTTTCCCATTAATTAAGGAATACGAAATGACATTCTCAATCGCTGCAAAGGACAAGAAAACCGGCATGTTCGGCATCGCGATCGCAACCTCGGCGATTGCTGTCGGGAATCGTTGCCCCTGGGTAAAGGCAGGCGTCGGCGCCGTGACGACGCAGCATCGCACCGACACCCGTCAGGGCCCTGTCGGCCTCGAGCTCCTCAGCCAGGGACTGAGTGCGCCGGAAGTTGTCCGGGTGCTGTCACAGGCAAACGACGATCCTGGCGAACGCCAGTTCGCGGCTGTGGACAAGGAAGGGCGAGTTGCATTTTTCTGCGGACCCGCGATTCCCAACATCGCCACGGGTACCGTCGGCGACGCCTGCGTAGCCACCGGAAACTTCCTGGCCAATCACAACATCACCGATAGCATGATTGCCGAGTATGAGCGCGCCCCCGAACTGGAGTTCGGCGATCGGCTCATGAAAGCGCTCGACGCTGGTGTGAAGGCCGGCGGTGAAACCAAGCCGGTCATGTCGGCGGCGCTTCTGATTGCTGATCAGCAGAGTTGGCCGCTCGTCGATCTGCGCATCGACTTCCAGGAAAACCCCGAAGTCGCTCTGCGTGCCCTTTGGGACTTTTACAAGCCGCACCAGCAACGGTTCATCGATCAGGTCCTGCGTCCCTCGAGTCTGCAGTTGCTTACCGATTCCCCGATGAACGTTTGAGACCACTTGAGCGCCAGAAAAGGTGGACGGAACCCATCGTCCGGTTCCGTCAGGCCTGTGGTCTGAAAGCACTTTCTTTACCTTATCTACCGCCAGAGGAGTAGTCGCAATGCAAACGAAGCAAAGACTGACATCGACACAAAGGATGTTTAGCGCTACCGCCGCCGCATATTTCTTTTTGGCAGCCTCGGCTGCAGCCTTTCAGAGTGCTGCCATGGCGGCAGATGAGGTGACGGTCACGGTCGGCGTAGCGGCGCCACTGAGCGGAAATAACGCGGCCTACGGCAAGGATTTGTTAAACGGCGTGCAACTGGCCGTGGACAGTGCCAACGGAAAGAAGCTGACGATCGGTGGCAAATCCGCTCACTTCGTCGTCCTGGCGCAGGACGACCAGGCTGATCCCAAGACCGCTGTCGAAGTCGCGCAGCTGCTCGCGGACAAGAAGGTCGCGGTGGTGATTGGCCACGAAAATTCAGGAACGACGCTTCCGGCTTCCCGCATCTATGCCAACGCCGGAATTCCGATGATTACCCCATCCGCGACGAATCCGACCATTACCTCGCAGGGTTTCAGCAATGTTTTTAGCACCATCGCGACAGATGCCCAGAACGCCGGCAATGCTGGTAAATATGCGGTTGAAGTGACCAAGGCAAAGCGCATCGCAGTCTTGGACGACCGCACGGCGTTCGGTCAGGGTGAGGCAGATGAATTCGTGAAGGCTGTGAAGGCTGCCAATGGGAATGTCGTCGATCGCGAATTCACGACTGACAAGGCGGTTGAATTCAGCGCTCAACTCACACATATCAAGAGCACCAATGCCGATCTCGTATTTGTGGCGACGCTGAATCCGCAGGCGGCGATGATCGTCAAACGCATGAAGCAATTGGGAATCGCTGCCCAGTTTGTCGGCGGAGGTGGGGTCATGGAACCGACATTCCTTTCTCTGGCAGGGGGTTCCGCAGAGGGGGCCATGGCATGGGAGTATGGCGAACCGATCGCATCGCTTCCCGGTGGCGCGGCGTTCCAGTCGAACTACGAGAAGACTTTCCATACGCCGATGCTGACGTATGCTCCATTTGCCTACGACGCCACATGGGCAGCAATTCACGCCATGCAGGCGGCAAACTCGCCAGACCCGACTCAATACCTGGCAAAACTGCATTCGCAAGCGGTCGACGGCATTACCGGTCCGATTGCGTTTAGCGACACCGGCGCGTTGAAGGATCCGTCGAGTACGCTCTACGAAGTAAAGAACGGAAAGTGGACGCCAATCACCACCAAACATTGATCGGTGGGTGAATGTCGACCGGGCTGCCGTTTCCGGCAGCGACGTTCTGGGCTGAGCAAACGCGGCCTGCGACGGGCGCCAGCGGAATCCCTCGTCTACTGGCGCTTGTCGCGTGACGCCTGCTCAAGCACGACGCTTTGTCCGGTCGGGATCAGCCGATCGTGGCGACGCACAAAGTCACACTGAAGTGAAACGCAGCAGAGCCGGTGAGGCATGGGTCAGAAGGGGGCGCTTGTCGCTGCCAGAATGCGGACCGTATCCCTGATACTCATTCGGCAGATGGAGCGAGTGCAATCCCGATCACGTTTCACGCGTATCTATTCAGAACTACGCCGAAAATCATGTGCATCACACGCGACGGCGTCCTTGAGTTTTGCCGGGAAGATGCCTTCCTGTTCCTTTATTTTCAATGCGTCACGTTGCGCTTTGCCGACTAGTTAGGTCAAGTTTGCGAGGGCGTCCATACCAGCCGTAACTCTCAGTGAACAGGCAGCGCCTGCCGCAATCAATACGGCGTCGATGATATCTCGATCGGTCCATCCCTGGCCACGTAACCTCGCGAAGTCGTCGGCAACACTTCGCGCCTTCGATGTGCCCACGGCAACGGCAAATTGAAGCAGGGCATCGTCGCGTTCGGTGCGACTTTGTTGAGTGCCGTTGACGTCATCCGGATATTTTCTGGAGCCGAGGACCGCCTGCCTGATATCAAGTCTTAACTGGGTCGAGATGCCAGAGTTCTGACGCAGCAATTGTGCGGTCACTGCGTTCAACCATGCCATCGTAGCGTCAAGGGGACTGGTGATGCCCGGCCAGTCACTGGGCAGGCCGTCCAGTCTCTGGGTTGGATGGCTACCTGTGGCATTGATCAATGATTCAACGTCTTTGCGAACTTGTAGATAGCCAAATTGCGCAAGACTTTTTCCTGCGATAACGTGCATCGCGTCCGGCGATATGGCGCCAAGTCCGTCAATGACCCGGTTCATAAATGCGGTGAAGGCCGTCACCCGAACGACGTCTTCGCGAGCCGAAGCGGGATGGTTCGATAGCACAGGAGCAGTCAAGGACATGGAGTCGCGCTCAAGTGCGTGAAGAGACGATGCAAAAGCAAGCCGCTCACGCGTTTCGGCGGGAAGATCTGCAGCGCCGATACGATCCCTCGGAACGCTGAATACGGACTCCGGTATGCCCAGTCCGATTGCACAGTGTCGATGAGAGAATGCGCAAAAATGGCAGCCGTCGAGTCCCGACGTGTAGGAATAAATCAGTTCGCGCTCCCCCGGGGACAGAGAGGACGGCCCTCTCATCAGGTGCTGAAAGCAGTCAATGATCGGCAGGGCGAGATCGGGAATTTTCAGGAAAATCTGACGGAGATTTAATTGATCGCCCAACTTCATGTCGTTCATTCCTTCTCCATGGATATGTTGATCGAGATGAGTGCGCAAGGCCAAAACTCATACGACAGCAGAGGGCATTGTTGAACGACAGTCGGTCGCGGCTTCAGCCGTTCATCTGCCGTGAAGCATGGACGCGATCGCAGTGCCCTGCCGGAGCCTTGTCGATGAGAGGCAACAGATGTCGCGAACTCATCACTTTATAGCCGTCCGGTTTTCAGTCGGGTTGCAGGAATAGGGACCACGATCTAGGCAAAGCGACTTTTGCGGTAGCTATTTGCACGAGACAGGCGATTTCATCTGCTGCCGCAGGAGGGTGAGTACTGACCAGCGTACTGTTGCCGGGGGGGCGGGTTGGGCGATGGAAGTGGACGGGTGTCCCTGAAATTTGCGGGATCCTTTGTGGTCGCATATTGATATCGATGCCGCGGTGCGGTTCCGATTCCTGTTTGGGGCGGAAATGGCCTTTTCATGCTCCCGTATCTTCATGGGAGCGCCGGGATTCGTTGATTACACGGCGTATCGGTCGATTTGTCAGGCCGCTTACCGGTTGCATGCCTCGAGCAACAACGCGTTGCGCCGGTCGGGCACCCATGTTCCGTCGTCGTGCGGCTTGCTCCTTTGCCGCTAGCGAAGGGAACAACCTCAAAACGCAGGGGCAGTTCCGCACGGTCAGCCAGTCCCTCCATGCGGACGACGAGGTTTGAATCAGATTTCTCCCGATCTTCTGTCCGGCGCTGCCCCGGCTGGCGTGACCCTGCGTAGTTCAGGCCGCTCTGCCGAGCCAACCCGGTGCAACGCTGCGTGCGCGAGAGCGAGCCGGTCCGTGTCGGCTGGCGCACCGCGGTGCCAGTGCCTGGCAAGCTACAGAGAATGTTGCCGGGCAATGGCCGATCACCTGGCCCGTACATAGGGATCTTCCCAGTACCGTCGCGGAATTTAGCAATTTACATTACACGCATATTGTAAATGAGGGGTCGCGAATGACTAAACTTCCCGTGCCGGTGGATATAGATAACGAATCGGGAGCCTGGATGTCGGAGGGGCAACCGATGATTCCGATCCCCAGGCGTTTCTGGGTGTTTGTTCAGAAACAGGCCGAGGAGCAGTTTGGCCTCGTCGCGACGGCCGAGCTCTTCAACCACGCAACCCGGAAGGGCACGCGCGTCTGGTGCGAGCAGGAAGAGCTTCGGTCAGGGGCATGTCGGGAAGAAGTGCTGAAACGATATTTCGACAGGGTTTCGGCCCGGGGTATGGGGCGATTCGCCATCAAGTCCATCGACGTCGATACGGGCCACCTTGCCGTTGAACTTCACAATTCGATCTACGTTGCCGAGTACGGCAACGTAGGAAGGTGTGTTTGCTATCCGTTTGCCTCCGCAGTGGCGGGTGCGGTGGAGTATCTGGCGGGCGGGTCTACCCTTTCGGGTGCGCAGATATCGGGCCAGGAAGTATGCTGCGAAGCGAATGGACATAGCCATTGTTTATTCGAAGCAGGGCCAGGAAAAAATTTGGAACATTCAATCGGCTAACTGCCGCTCGTGTCCAGCTTGTCTCCATTTTTAACTTAGGAGTACGATGTGTCTAACTTGGATAAGGGGTCTAAAATTGTTCGGGAAAGTATCGTTTGCGACATGACTTTCCCATTTTTTGCTCCAGGAGACCCCGTCAGGCGACTTGCGCTCCCGGGACTTCTCCGCAATGCAGGCCTTACCTACGTATCCTTCACGGTAGTGGATGACGAACCTGATGTTGCGAAGGCGTTCACGGCTCTCGCTGAATGCAGGCGATTCTTCCAGAATCAGGCCGACGTGTGCGTGCTGGTCGAAACTGCGGAAGATATTGTCCTCGCCAAACGCGCGGGAAAATTGGGAGTCGGCTTTCATTTCCAAGGTACGTTGCCAATAGGTCGCAACCTGGATCTTATCGAAGCCTATTACAAACTGGGCATTCGTCACATGCTGCTGGCATATAACCAGAAAAACTTCGTTGCGGACGGCTGTCACGAGATGGGTCAAGGTGGCCTGAGCCGTTTTGGTCGAATGGTTATCGACGAAATGAATCGGGTTGGCATGTTCGTCGACGTCGCGCATACGGGTTACCAGGCAAGCATGGAAGCGATCGAACATTCGAATCGTCCCGTGATATGCAGTCACGGAAATATCTGGGAATTGCACAATCATCCGCGTTGCTATCGCGACGATCAGATCAGGGCGATCGCACGGAGCGGTGGCGTCTTCGGCCTTACCGGGATGAGCATTTTCACGGGCGATGATGAGGCAAGTGCTGCCGGCTTCGCAAGGCAGATTGATTATGTTGTCCAGCTTGCGGGAATCGAGTCCGTTGGTTTCGGTCTGGACTATGTGTTCGACCTGCCTGCGATTACGGCGTTGGCAGCGAAGAACGCCACGCATTGGCCGAAGGATGGAGGTTATACACGGCAGGATATCAAACAGCTCGAGCCTACGTCATTGAATGACGTCGCTGATGAACTGCTGACGATGGGCTACTCTGATTCGGACCTACGTCTGGTGTTCGGAGGAAACTGGTTGCGACTGATGCGGACCGTATGGAAATAAATGTGTTTTGCCCGGGCTATGCGCCCTCGTCAGTATGACCGGTGGCAACTCGGCTAATTGACTCCGCAAGGGCGTTCAGCTGGTCGAGATTTTTGTCGGATGCGTCACCGAACCAGGCGAGGAAGGCTATACCACGCAGACTTGAGAAAACCAACCTCGCGAAGCCGGTTGGGTCAGGGATGCAGGCCTCCAGTTCGGGGAAGGAGAGCAGGAAGCGAGTGGTCATTTCCTTGTCCCACTCGAGCCGCACTTCATTTAGCCTCACGCGCAACGCTTCCGACGCATGCACCCCGAAGTGAAGATGCCACGAAGCGAGGTAACGCTCCGTTCCGTAGATTGACTGCCAGGCCCGCTCGACAAAAGCGTAAGCCCGTTGTCTGACAGGCAGAGTAACGCTGGGCCAAATGTCACCGTCTGGCTTCGACTCTTCGAAGATGAGGTCAATGATTCGGGTGATGAGAATATCCTTTGACCCGTAGTGATGCTGAAGTGCACCGGCTGATACTCCCGCCTCCCGTGCAATCTCCGTCATTGTGGCCTTCTGGAGACCATGTGCCTGGATGACGCGAAGTGCAGCATCCAGGATTTTCCGTTGCGTCTCCTCGCTGCGCGAGGCGTGAGAGCGACGAACGTGCGCAAGTGACGGTCGACTATTTTGCTGCTCGCGGGTAGACATTTACAGTGATACCTGAAGAGGACGGTGCCTGAGTGATTTTATCAGGCATCGCGATGCTACAACGCCTTCTTACCAACAGCCCTTGATGGACGAGGGCGAACAAGGCAGTTGAATACTCTGAATGAGGACAGTCATGGCAGTTGTCGAGGCTAATCGCATATCACCGAAGAACAGTACAACCCGCGCGGTCCTGGCAACTGTCATCGGTAACGCACTTGAATGGTACGACTTCATCATCTACGGCTTCTTCGCGCTGGCGATCTCATCGCACTTCTTCGGAGGCAGTCCTGATGAGACGTTGCTTGCGACCTACGCGACGTTTGCCCTGTCGTTTATCGTTCGCCCGATCGGTGGAATCTTGCTTGGGATGCTCGGTGACCGCGTGGGCCGGCGCTTCACCATGCTGTTGATCATGGCGTCGATGACCATGTCCATGCTCTTGATGGTAGCGACACCGACGTATAAAGCAATAGGCTTTGTAGCTACGCTAGTCGTCATCGTCGCGCGACTGCTTCAATCAGTTTCTGCGGGAGGGGAATTCTCGAGCGCCGCGACATATCTCCTGGAATCTGTCCCGGCTGAGAGACGGGGTTTTTTCAGCGGCCTGTACAGTGCTGGCACCCAGATCGCGACAATCCTTGCAGCACTGTCGGGGCTGTTTATCTCCTACGTCCTGTCGGACGCATCGCGAGACTCCTGGGGGTGGCGTATTCCTTTCGCAGTCGGATTATTGATCGCCCCGGTTGGGCTCTATATCCGACGCCATCTTCCGGAGACGGAGGCCTTTTCGAAATCACAAGCCTCCCGGGTCAAAGGCGGCTTCAAGACGCTGTTTGAGCGGCCGGGGACATTGGTGTTGGCGCTCCTTCTCGCGGGGGCGATCAACTCGGGTGCATATATCCTGCTGGCCTACGCACCGACTTATGTTGTGAAGGTACTGGATCTACCGATGTATGTCTCCTTTTCAGCCCTTCTCGTGAGTGGTGGCATAGGGGCAATTGCGACACCGCTGTTTGGTGCACTTGCTGACCGGGTCGGGGCATACCGGCAATTGCTCGTTGCACTCTTCATCATGGTTGTTACGGTCGCTCCTCTCTATTCCTGGATGAACACCGAACCGACAATGACGAAGCTCTTACTATGTTCCGGCTTCTTCTCCATCATCTATGCTGCGAGTGTTGCAGTCGTTCCGAACGTGATGGCCTACCTGTTTCCCGCCGAATTACGGGCCGCCGGAATGGCACTTACATACAATGTAAGTGCCGCAATCTTCGGCGGGGCCTCCCTGTATTTTGTGACTCTCCTTATCGGAGTTTTCCGTACACCGCTTGTTCCGGCCTTCTATGTGCTAACGGTTTTCGCTTCAACATTCCTTGCAGTGCTTATTGGCCACAGTCGCATTGGCCGGTTCCGCGCGTAAGCCGAGGCGGTACTAAGAACCCTTAAAAAAATGAAGGAAGGGGCTGTTTGGGTCTACCCACCTGGACAGGAAGAAATCTGCGCAAAATACCCGCTCCCGCCTGTTGACTCGTACCAGCCCGTAAGTTTTCATCGTCGCGCCTGATCCGCTGCCCGTTGCCCAAACACCGGATTGACAAAGCGTTCGGCAGGGACTTCAAACCAATGATTTGATGAACTTTCGATTCGCCCGTTATCATTCTTCGTTCGAACGCACTCGGAATAAAAGAAGAACATGGGCAAGAACAAATACATCCGCTTCAAATGGCAGGTGGCACGAATCTGGTCCGTGCATCGCTGCAAGGTGCAGTTCAGTATCGCGCTCAGTTTTGTGATCGGAACGGCTCTTTGGGGCTTCGTCATCGGCGCCCCTTATCAGGGCGCAGCATTTGCGTGGGTTGCGCCCGCAATGACCCTGGGCAGTGTCCTCATATTCGGGAGCTTCGGCGCGTTCGTTGTCTCCGCATGGAGTGTTTTTCATTTTGGCCAACACGCGATGAGCATACAGTGTCGGGTCCATGGAGGAGGACGGCTTTCGATCCACTGGAGCCCGGGGCCGACCTGGTCATGCTCCGGGAGATCGCGGCCGCCGCGGATTCCGTATCGAGCGCTCTTTGAAGAGACCTCGACGTGGATCGCAGTGGCGCGTGACTACGGATTTTGCGAGATCGAACTTAACTCGCCGCTTTGCCTCAAGCAGCCCAAGAACGGCCCGATCATATTGCGCCCGGAATGGACACAGATTATGAATGCAATGGCTGTGCGCGTCGACGCAGTAGGTTTGCAATTCGTCGCTGTCGCGCCGATGGGGGCGTTCAACAGCTGGTTTTATGGATTTTGGTGGCCGGGCGTGCAGCGCCCCGAGTTCCCGGGGAAGCCAGGGCACCTGGCGACGGGCGGGTACACCCTCCTCGTCAATTGACAAGGGCGACGGGCTGACCAGGAAGAGGCAAGCGGTTAGGCGGGGACCTAGTCCTCCGTCGTCCCAAGAGGGCGGCGGGCTGGCCGCCGGTGGTGCGAGTAAATCGAAGTCCAACTGCTTGAGTGGAGTGAGGTCGCGTGCGCGTCTGGCTGCGGTCGCATCGACATGGTGTCGCCGCTTTTCGTCGGCCGTGAAGCGCCAGGAGGATGGCCTCGTCGTCGTGCGTCGGTCAAAGGGGGCATGCAGAAAGCGGACGGGTCGGGAGTCGCTCGTGTCGAAGTACGGCGGCTGTGTGAGGCCATGAGTCTCCTGAAGAGTATCCTCACCATCGCTGATGGCGGCACAGTCCTCGTGCCATCATGGGGGTTACCAGATTGCATGGTCGGGACTCCGGATTCATACAAAGGCGATCGCGTGTAGCGGGCTGATCGTGTTTGGCCCCAGCACTCGGCGGTCGAGCGGTCGCGCATTTCGCAGGCCTGCATTTTGGCAGATCGATCGGCGAATCCGGCAGGTCGCCTTCCCCCGAAATGGATTCGGATGCGATCTTAACGGCTACAGCGGATCAATCAGATAACTATGGGCGTCTGTACTATCCCTTCTCGTTGCGAAACAGCCGGCGTTCATCGATGATGAGGTTCGCCCGCGCGGACCTGCCCACTCTTGAGCCTGCACCTTGTCGCGCTCCTTCCCCTTGATGCGCTCAACAAAGCCGCTTGATGCTGTGAGGACCGGCCCGGACTCGCCGGGACAGCAGTCGCGCGCGACGAGCAACATGATCGCGACGACGGGCGTTCAGTGCGGTGACCTGACAGATACAGATTGGGCGCAAGGTTGATCGGGAGAAACCTCTGTAGCGGTCACACGCCGCGCCCGTAAGGTCGGGCGTGTGCAACCGTTCGCCAGGAGGAAAATCCTGGCGACATCCCAGGCAAGCTGCGTAGAACGGGCATGTGAATGTAACTGCGGCGACCCCGTAGGCTCCATTCGTCGTTCCCGGGTATCTGGTCTCGGCATTCAGCCTGTTCCGTACATAGCCGGCTCGCCTGCCACCATCCGCCTGCAACTATCCTTCATCGACCCTTCACCTTTCCCAGGTTCGGGGATGCGGATGATCGGCTCACCGATGTGGCGCTTCTTCATCGAATTCTCCTTGCCACTACGATAAGACGCACCTGCGTCATTACAGAATTCCTTCACAGATCTGGCGAAATCGCTATGGGGCTGCCGTGGCAGATAAGGGGGAGCCGTTTCGGCTTGGATATGTATAGACCACCTGACGTCTGTCAGAAACCGGTCAGCGAAGCGAGTGGAGGGGCGCGAGGAGAGGCGAGTATCGAGGCGGCAATTCGGCAGAGCACGCGCACAGGTCGTCACGGTAGGGCGGTCATAGGGAAGCGATCCTAAATTAAAGGAAAACGGTTCTATGGTTTTTGGATCGGTTGTCACGCGTGACGGCCGTTTCTAATCTGTTCTCCGACACCCACCTTGTTGCTGGCTGCCGCCCCTCCTGGACCTTCGCGGCATATGGCAACAGACGAAATAGAACGCATCAGCCTCCAAACTCTGCTTTGCCGACAACCTGAAGTACACGAACGAGCCAATAAGGGGAAGAGTCATGCGCAGTATAAGGGTAATCCTGAGTACGTTGATCACAACGGCGGCCGCACTTGTATGCCAGTCTGGCGCTCACGCACAAAGTAGCGTCGATCTGTACGGTGTACTGATGAGTGGTTTCATCTGGACCAACAACGTCGCTGGTGGCAAGAGTGTCAGCCCTGCCGAGGGGCCTAGTCGCTGGGGACTGAAGGGTAACGAGGACCTGGGTGGCGGGACGAAAGCGGTCTTTACCCTGGAAAGCGGTTTTGCGATGAGTAGCGGCCAGTCGTTTCAGGGCGGCCGCCTGTTCGGCCGCCAGGCTTTCGTTGGTCTGTCGAATGATGCGTTGGGAACGTTCACCCTTGGCCGTCAATACGATTTTGCCAACGACTGGCTCGCGCAGAGCAGCGCGGTCTATCGGTGGAACGGGTATTTCGCTCACCCGGGAGACAACGACAATTTCAATTGGCAATTCCGCGTAAACAACGCGGTGAAGTACCAAAGTCCCGTGGTAGGTGGACTGCAGATCGGCGCAATGTATAGCTTCGGTGGCGTAGCTGGCAGCTTCGGAAACGAGAGCGCGATGAGCTTCGGCGCGAAATACGAAAACGGACCCGCAAAGATCCAGGCCGCTTATTTCCATATGAACCATCCTGCGCTCGCGGCATCCGAGGGCAACTGGAATACGATGCTGTTCCCACAGATATCGGCTGCCTCACCAAATGAGGCAAACGCGCTGAACCCGCAGAGCATGGATATCTACGGCATTGGTGGAACGTACCAGATCGGGAAGACCACACTCGGGTTGCTATGGAGTCACAGCGACTACGACAAACTGGGTGATCAGGGTGATGGACTCGCTGACGCGGATGCGCGCTTCGACAACATCGAGGCGAACATCGCATACAACCTGACGCCGCAGGTCCAGTTTGTTGGCGCGTATGCGTACACAATTGGCAAGGTCCATCCGACGGACTTCGCGCCACAGTATCACCAGGTTGACGTCGGCGTAAATTACTTCGTGTCACACCGAACGATCCTTTACCTCGCCGGAATCTATCAACGTGCAGCGGGAGACGCGACATACGCGAATATCGAATGCGCGGGATCCTCGTGTGCAGCGAGCAGCTCCAGGAACCAGGTTTCGGCCCTGGCCGGTATTTTCCATATGTTCTAGAAAGAAGCTCCCTGAACCTGGTGCATTAGTGGCCTCGTGTGTCACCGGGTATATTCGCCAGCGTTTTTTAAGTAGCGACCGTACAAACGGGTTTTATTGAGCGATGAACGAGGTCGATACTTGTACTCCCGGACGCGAGTGGTACAGGTGAAAGCCCGGTGCCTGCATGTGATGCATGCGTTCGATGGACTGCCCGCATCAGATCGGAATGACTTTTGGGAATTGAGATGACCGCAAGCGGATTTTCGATGGACACATCTCTGGATGATCGACCGGCGATGGCGGCGGCAGCGCGCCAGGACGGCAATGGCCCCCGCGTGATTGTGATCGGTTCGGGAATTGCGGGGCTCACAGCTGCCTATCGGCTTGGGCAGGCGGGCATGCATGTAACGGTACTGGAGGCCGCGGAAACGGTTGGCGGTCGCATGGGAGACCGGCGCGAAGGCGATATCGTTTTCAACAGCGGCGCGCGCCTCGTCTACCCGTTCGGCGGTGCGTTCAATCGTCTGGTCGCCGACCTCGCACTTGGCGATGCGCTCGTTCCACTACGCCGTCTGAGCGCGCGCTGTGTGACAACGAAAGGGGACCATCTGATCGAGTTGATGCCGACTGTACGCTCGCTGGCGACGCCGGGGTTGCATCTAGGGGAGCGGGTCGCGATGGTGCGGCATGCGTTACGGATGCGTTCGCAGCGCGACCGCGTTGATCCGGACTGGGCGATCAGTGCGCTTGATGTCGACCCGGAGGCCGACCGGCTGAACCTCGCCGATTACATTCGCAGGGAGATCGGTCCAAATGCGATGTCATACCTGGTTGAACCGGTGTTTCGCGCGACGCGCAGCTTCAATCCTGATGCGTTATCAACCCTGTTCTACCGCACCACCGTGCCGCATCTGATCGGCGAGGATACGGTCCACACCCTTAAAGGTGGTATGGGACAGGTATGCCGGACACTTGCCGGGTTGCTGGACGTGCGGACCGGAACGCGGGTGACTTCCGTCGAGCACCAGCGCGATGGCGATGAGCTTCGTCTCAGGGTCACGCTTGCGAACGGCGACGCCTTGACTGCCGATCACGTGGTCTGCGCGGTCCAGGGCTCACTCGCGCGGGAATTGATCCGCACGCCACAGGCTATAGAGCGCCAGATGCTGGCCAATGTGCACTACAACGCCCTTGGTGTTGTCCACTATGGATTCGCAAAGTCCCTCCCAGCGCAGATGCAATTCGCTTCGCGCGATGTCGGAAGCCGTATCGCAACGTTTCAACAGACGCCGGCTGCGCCCGATCAAGGGCGCCCACTCACGCAGGTGTATTGCCAGCTGGCGCCAGAGGCAGTGGACGAAGCAATCAGGCGCGGCTGCACCGGCGAACTTGACGTGTTGCTGCGCGAAGAGTTACGTGCCCGCATTCCCGACTTCGACCGGCAGGTGGTCGCGGTCGTCAATCAGTGGATACCCCGGATGCTGCCTTTGTTCGCCCCGGGGTACGGGGGGCGCCTGCGCGCCTTCTGGCGTTGGCAGGAGGCGCCTGCGCAGGCCTCCGGGCGGCCTGTCGTGTATTGCGGGGACTGGACATCGCAGGCGCTGCTCACCGGCGCGTGTGCGAGCGGTGAGCGGGCTGCCAGAATTGTGCTGGCCCGGTCACAGGTAGTGTCCGGTCGCGCGCAAAGTTAGGCAAAGCGAACCAGGTTTTAGCGAAACGGCAAAAGCTGGCTGGCGAATAAATTCGTGTTGCCTGTCGGTGCTACAAATCGCCTATCCAATATCGTTACGGGATACACGCAATGAAGAAATCGACCGTTTCCGTTCTTCCGAAGTTTTTGTTGCGCCGCACATTGAGGAACATTCTCATGGTCGGCGTGGCGGCTGTCGCCGGATTGTTTACCGTGATGGCGCCGGTGAGTGCTCAGGGCAGCCAGCCCGTGACGATTGGTATTGCGAACCTGGGGCCGCATCCATCGCTCACAAGGACGATGGTCGGTTTCAAGGCCGAAATGGCGCGTGAAGGTTATGTCGAGGGAAAAAACGTTAACTACGTGTACAGCGACGCAAACTTTACGCAGGCGCTGATGCCCCAGATGTTTTCGCAGATTCTCTCAAAGGATCCGGCGCTGATCCTGACGCTGACAACTTCGGTTTCCGAGGTCGCACTCTCAGCGGTGGCCGATCATCATATCCCGCTCGTTTTCGCGGAGGTTACGGATCCAGTCGCGGCTGGCCTTACGCCAGGCTGGACTCACGGCAGCGATCGCTTTGCTGGTGCATCCGACCTGCAGGACTTCGACGCAGTGTTGGTCTTCGCGAAGAAGCTGCTGCCCGGCGTCAAATCATTCGGCGTACTTTATAACCCCGGAGAAGCTGATGATGTCGCCACGACGCGCGCCCTGCAGGAGGCAGCCAAGCGGGCAGGTCTTGAGTTTCGACCAGTCAGCGTTGACAGTGTCAACGACATCACGCAGCGCGCCCAGCTGCTGAACGGCATCGGCTTTATCTACATTACCGGATCGAATCTCGTGCAGTCAGCGATTCCGGCAGTGGCAGCAGCGATGCAGCGGATGAAAGTACCCGTCATCAGTTCGGAGACGGAATTGATCAAGAAGGACATGGCGGACGCGTCATACGCCGTTTCGTTCGAATCGGTCGGCGCAAACGCGGCACGCGTCGCGGTGCGTGCGCTGAAGGGGGAACCGACATCGACGCTGCCGGTGATGAAGCCTGCAAAATCGGACTATGTCACGTCGATCAGCCGTGGCCAGTTCGCCAAGCTTGGCCTGACCATTCCAAAATCGTTCGAGGGCTGCGGATGCCTGATCAATTGAAGGGGCGACGCTCCGCCCGGGTGACAATGATGCGTGAAAAGGACACCTCGCTCCTGTCTGTCGAGCGGGTCAGCAAGACGTTCCATGCCGGCACGGTCGACGAGCGGGTTGCGTTGACGGATGTGTCGCTCAAGCTACTGCCCGGAGATTTCGCGGTGGTAGTCGGGGGCAACGGCGCTGGCAAATCGACCTTCCTGAATATGCTCGCAGGCGAAGTTATCTCCGATACGGGTGTGATTTCGATCGACGGCCGTGTCATTACCACGTTGCCGACGCACCGGCGGGCGAAGTACATCTCGCGGGTGTTTCAGGACCCGTCGATTGGTACCGCAGCCGCGTTGAGCCTGGAGGAGAATCTCGCTGTCGCGAACCAGCGTGGACTGGCGCGTGGTTTCGGCCGTGGGCTCACGCATGCGCAAGCGGAGGCGTTCCGGGAGCGGATTGCGTCGTTCGGACTTGGCCTTGAGAAGCGCATGAAGGCGCAGGCGTCACTGCTGTCCGGTGGCCAGCGGCAGGCGCTCTCGCTGCTGATGGCGGTCCTGCAACGGCCAATGCTGCTTCTGCTGGACGAGCACACCGCCGCCCTCGACCCGCGTACGGCGGAGATCGTGATGCGGGTGACGGAGCAGGTCGTGCGCGAAGCGCAGCTGACAACGCTGATGGTCACGCACAACATGCATCACGCGATTGACTACGGCAATCGCCTGATCATGATGCGCGACGGTCGGATCGTCGGCGATCTGACCGGGGAGGCAAAGCGCGCGATGACGATGGAACGCCTGATGGCGACCTTCAACGATGAGCCGCCGATGGCGCAAACGGTGAACGCATGAATCTGATCAATGGATTTATCGGACTTTTCCCGGTCGGGATGATGCAGGGCTTGACCTACGCGCTGATCGCGCTCGCGATCATGATCCCGTTCCGGATTATCAACTTTGCGGACATGACGGCGGAGGGCTCGTTCCCGTTCGGCGCCTGCGTGTGCGCGAAGCTGCTGATGATGGGCTTCAATCCCGTGATTGGTCTGCTCGGCGGCACGCTCGCGGGATTCGCGGCCGGGCTGCTCACCGCCTATATTCACGAGAAGGCGAAGATCAATACGTTGCTGTGCGGCATTCTCGTACTCTCCATGCTGTACTCGGTGAACATCCGCGTGATGGGGCAGCCGAATTCGGCGCTGTTCGCGTATGCGAGCGTATTCTCATGGCTGCCGGCCGCAGGTGGCGGCTACCTGTCTCGCATCCTCATGCTTGGCGCGACGGATACCGTAATCGGTGCGGGCGTACTCTGGTTCCTCGGCACGCAGCACGGCATGGCGATGCGCGCGATCGGCTCGAGTCCGTCCATGGCCAAGGCGCAGGGCATCAACGTGAAGGTCTATACGCTGGTCGGTCTCGGTCTCGCGAATCTGTTCGCGGCGCTTGGTGGCGCGCTGCTCGCCCAGAACCAGGGCTTTGCCGACGTGAATATGGGCTTCGGCGTACTGGTCAACGGCCTCGCAGCGCTGCTGCTCGGCGAGGCGATCGTCGGCAACCGCTCGATGCTGCGTCAGGTGCTTGCGCCTGTCCTGGGATCGATCGTCTACTTCCAGATGATCTCGGTCGTACTCGTGATCGGCTTCCAGCCTTCGGACCTGAAGCTCGTTACATCGCTATTCGTTCTCGGCACGCTGCTGACGATGGCGCAGCGCAAGAAGCGCGGTGCAAACCGCCGGAAGGCTGCCACAGCGAAGATGCAGGCGGGCTGACGATACACGCAGTCTGGTTGTGCCTGACCGGGAAAGCCCGACGTTGCGCAGAAGCCGCAACGCCGGGCTTTTTGGCGTTGGCTGGCAACGCGATGGGGTGCCGGCCTGCCGTCCCGGGCGGACGGCAAGAGCGGCTAATACGCTGCGCCCAACCCCTGCCAGCGCCGCATGGCCGCCGGAGGCTCGACGTGCAACTGGTCGAGTACGCGCATGACCGTATAGTCGACCATCGCGTCAAGACTATCGGGCTTCGCGTAGAACGCGGGCAACGGCGGCATCACCGTCGCGCCCATTTCGGCCGCGAGTGTCATGTTGCGCAGATGCGCGAGCGTGAGCGGAGTTTCGCGCGCGAGCAGCACGAGCCTGCGGTTCTCTTTTAACGTGACGCTCGCGGCGCGGGAAATGAGGTTGTCGTCGAAGCCGTGCGCCACGGCCGCGAGCGTTTTCATGGAGCATGGTGCGATTACCATGCCGTCGTGCTGGAACGAGCCGCTGGCGATGCTCGCGCCCACTTCGTTCTGGTCGTAATAGACGCTCGCCGCATCGCGCAGCGCGTTGCGTTCAAGTCCGGTTTCGTCGAGTAGCGTCATCCAGCCCGCGCGCGACACGATGAGATGCGTCGTCACTGTGCAGTGGCGCAGCATCTCAAGCAGCCGCACGCCGTACACGGCGCCCGTCGCGCCCGTAATCGCGACCACGACGCGCTTTTTTTGCACGATGCCGGTCATGTCGCCGCCCGCGCGGAGAAATGCGGCAGGTAGTCGTCGAGCACGATCTGCCCGGCTCCGGGAATGGTCTTGCGTTCGAACTCCGCTTCGCGGCCCCACGGACGTGTGGCGTCGATCGCGAGACGGCCCCAATGGTCCTTGTGCGCATCGCGATAGAAGCCCGGCACGTCATGGATTACCATCGTGCGCGTATCGGCGCGTCCGCGCGTGAGAAACGCCCAGATCACGTCTTCCATGTTGTAGATGTCAACGTCCTTGTCCACGACAATGACGAGCTTGTTGTAGTCGAGGTGCGAGCCGAGCGCGGCCAGCAGCGCGTGCTGCGCGTGGCCTTCGTATTGCTTGTCGAGCTTGATGACTGTATTCATGACGGTGGGGCGGCAGCTCACGTCGAGTACACCACGCACCTGGCTCGAAATGGCCTTGTAGATACGCGCGGCGGTGGCGGCCTCGAGCGGGCGAAGATCCTCGTGCGATCCGCAGATCAGGCCTTGAAAGACTGCGCCCTCGCGCCAGCCGACGTGGGTGATTTCGAACACATGGTTGTCGCCCACTTCGACGTAGTAGCCCATGAATTCGCCGAATGGACCTTCGGGCCGGCGCATATTGGGCAAAATGCGCCCTTCGATCACAATCTCTGCTGAGACTGGCACGTCCAGATCGATCGTGCGCGCCGGGCGCATCGCGATCGGGCCGCCGCGCATGGCCGCCGCAAGCGCAAGCTCGTTGCCGTCGGGCGGCAGCGACACGCATGCGCTCATGAATATTTCCGGGTCGGCGCCGATCAGGATGGCTGCTTCGAGTGGTTCGTTACGCGCTTCGGCCTGCTGCTGGAAGCGCGCGAGATCGTGTGTACTGCCGAGCCGGATGCGCAGTTCGTCGTCTGAAATGACCATCGAGCGATGGAACGAGAGATTCGCACGCCCGCTGGCGGGGTCCTTCGCGAGAAACACGCCGGCTGTAATGTACGGCGCGCCATCCCGCGCGTGATAAGTGGGGATCGGCAGGTCGGAGAGCTTGCCCGTGACCCAGTCGGTAGGCGCCGCGACGCGCTCGGTCGGCGTCTCGAGCGTCGCAGCGAGAGAGATTTCGCGATCGAGCCGTGCGCAGAACGTTTCGTCGGCCTCACAACGGATGATCTCACGCAGTCGCTCGTGGTCTGTGTACAGATTCATCAACACGGGCAGAGAGCTGCCACGCACGTTTGTGAAGAGCACCGGCTTTGTCGTTTCGTCCTGCAGCCGCCGCGCGACCGCAGCAATCTCGTAGCGCGGATCGACCTCGCGCTTGACGGTCAGCAGTTCGCCACGCGAGCGCAGGCGGGAAAGATAGTGTCTCATCGTCTCACGATGTCCAATGAAAAAGGGCGGAATTTGGGTGCCGCGCCGTGCCAAGCCGGCGAGCGATGCTTGCGTTATACCCGTGCCGATGTGGCGAGACTTTGTCGATTGGGGCGGTGAATTAGGAAAAGCGGTTTTTTCATGTGAGTCCGCTGCCGGCTGCACGTTGCGTGCCGTCCGGGGGAGCGGATAATGCATGCTGGATGTTTGCCTCTTTCCGGAACCCAATATGCCGACTTCGCTATCCGGTCTGTTCCGCACCACGCTCGCCGGACCCGAGTCACGCCTCACGGAGGCATTTGACAATCTGCGTACCCGGCTCGACTGCGTCAGCGTGCCCGAGTTCGGACTATATGGGGCCTCGGTGCCGGTTCCGGGCGACGCGGAAGAGGGCGTGTGGCGTATGGCCAGCATTCGCGACGAGATCTTTCTGGTGATTTCCGACTGCAACTACGCGCACAGCCGCTCCGAGAGTGTTTTGCCGGAGTCGTTCGTGGAATTTCACTTTTCACTATCCGGCCCGGCAAGCGTCGATTTTTCTGATACCGGTACGCTGCAGGTGAATGCCCCCAACCTGCTCGTATGCCGGCAGGGTGCAGACGTGCGCTACACGGTCACCTGTGGGCCAGGCCCATGGCAATCGGTCGGACTCTACGTGACGCAGCGTTATTTCGACCGGTTGCTGGGTGCGGTTGGCAACGAGGCTGACCGCATTCGCGGCGAGCTCGCAGGGGTCGGATTTGACCAGATTTACAACCGGCAGATGCCGTTTAGCGTAGACGCCCTGAACATCGTCGAGCAACTGCTGGATTCCCGCTATCGCGGTGCGCGTCAGATGCTCTATCTGGAAGGCAAGTGTACGGAGATACTGTGCGCATGCATCGAGATGTGGCTCGCGCACGCGCGCGCCGACAACCCCGGCGAGACGCTATCAGCGCGCGACCTGCGGCTGATTGAGCAGGCGCGGGAGATGATCGTCGGCGACCTGCGTCTTGCGCCCACGATTCCCGAACTGGCGCGCGCGGTAGGGACCAATGCTTCGAAGCTCAAGCGTGGATTCAAGTTCCTCTATGGGATGACGATTTTCGAGTATGGTCATCGCTGCCGGATGGATCGTGCGCTTCGGCTTCTGGTAGGCGAACGGCAGCCGGTGGGACAGGTGGCATTGGCGGTCGGCTATCAGCATCAGACCAGCTTTACCGCGGCTTTCCGTGACTACTTTGGCTTCGCACCAAAGGACGCCCGCCGCCTGGCGAGTCCCGTCGTATCGGGGCCATCCCGCGTGGTTCAGCATGCCGACGAGCGATCTGCGATCGATGCTGCCAAGTCTGCGCCGTCGGATCAGACATGAAGCCATCACGCTTTTGCTATTTGCGTTACGCACTTTGATATAGGAAATCGGCTGTATTGCCGTAGCGCGCGTATTCCCTCCTTTTTCCCGTTGTTAGCATGAACCGACATCGCACAACGTCACGTGGCGGGCGCGTGGGCGGCCGACACATATGCAAAGGAAGGAAACTACGATGACCTCTATTGCAGTACGCAATCCTCGCACCGGCGAGTTCGACTACGAAATCAGGAGCATGGATGCCGCGGAGATTGGCGCGGCGGTCGCCGTCGCGCGCGCAGCGCAGCGCGCGTGGGAGGCCGGCGGGTTGCCGCACCGCATCGCGGCACTGCTGGAATGGGCCGCGCAGCTTGAGGCGCATGGCAACGACATCGTTACCGCACTGTCGATTGACACTGCGCGCCATCGCATCTCTGCCGAAGAACTGGGGGCTGTAATCCACTTTATCCATGGTTTCTGCGAGCATGCGCCGAACGTACTCGCGACGCCGTTTCGCAAGCTCGACGCGCATCCGGATATCGTGTTCAAGGTTACCTATCCCGCTTACCCCGTCGTTGGTGTGATCAGCCCGTGGAATTTTCCGCTGGTGCTGTCATTCATCGATGCGATTCCAGCGCTGGTGGCGGGCGCGTCCGTAGTGATCAAGCCGAGCGAAATCACGCCGCGCTTCATCGAGCCGCTGCGCCGCTCGATCGAAGCCGTGCCCGCGCTGCGCGGCGTGCTCACACTCGTGAGCGGCGGGGCGGAAACCGGGGCAGCACTTGTCGCACAGTCGGATGCGGTGGTGTTCACCGGCAGCGTTCCAACCGGGAAAAAGATCGCGAGCGTGGCGGCGCAGGCGTTTATCCCCGCTTTCCTCGAGCTCGGCGGCAAGGACGCTGCTGTGGTGCTCGCAGGAGCCGACGTGAAGCGCGCGGCCACCGCCATCCTGCGCAGTGCACTCTACAACTCCGGGCAGGTCTGCTACGCGATCGAGCGTGTCTATGCGGACGAATCGCTATACGACGCGCTCGTCGACGAACTCTGCACACAGGCCGGGAATTTGCGGCGTAGCCTGGTGATGGGCGACGGCGGCCACTATGGTCCGATGATCTTCGAGCGGCAGGCATCCATCATCGACGCGCAACTGCAGGATGCGCTCGACAAGGGGGCGTCGATCAAGCTCGGCGGCAAGAGCGAAACGGTGGATGGCGCCGTGTGGATCGATCCGACCATTGTCGCGAACGTCGATCACAGCATGAAGCTGATGACGGAAGAGACGTTCGGACCGATCGTACCCGTCATGCGCTTTTCCTGCGATGCGCAGGCCGAGCAGTTGATGAACGATTCGATCTACGGACTAAGCGGCGCGGTGTTCGGCCCCGACACGCATACCGCCGGAGATTTCGCGACGAAGATGGAGGCGGGCGGCGTCAGCATTAACGATACCGAGCTGCCGCGCGTGATGATGTTCGACGGCGAGAAGACCGCGTTCAAGCAATCGGGGATGGGTGGCTCACGGTATGGCGCGACGAGCATCATGCGCTACGTTCGCAAGCGTGCGCTACTTGCGAACGAAGGAGCGATTGCGGGTCTCGACAAGCTTGCGGAAACAGCTGGGTGAGGCGCTTCGTCACAGTTTTCCCAATCTTCGATGGCTACACGGTGCCCTGTTGTGAAGCGTAGCTGAGACATGGGGCAGGGGTGAGTTCGTTTGTTGCCGGAAGAATGCAGACCATATCCCGGAACCCGTCGACAGGTGAGGCGATCGCAGTCGCGATCGCGTACTACGCGCGTACAGATTCCGGGGTTCGTCCAAGCTCAGGTGTCGAGACGCACCGCATGGTGGCCACAATCGTGTCCTTGTTGACGTCCAGTCCTGCACGGTGGGGATGGAGGATGTCCGTGGAAACTCCTGCCGGACGATAGGTGGCAGGAGTCCTCGTTCTCGATTCGGGGAAGACCTCGCCCGTGGTCAAAATTCGGGGTGCACGCAGGACTGCGGGTCCAATCAGGCTACGGGCTCGGGGCACCAGGCAAGAACCGAACTCGATCACCGCCGCGTTTCCATACTACGCTTTGGCCACCTTAAACCGCTTTCATCCCCCGGGGGCCCGCCCGATGGCCAACTAGATCAGTCATGGCCCTGCGAGAACACATGAAACGGCAAAGCGTCATGCATCGTCGTATGAGTCTCAGCAGGCGCTGCGGAACCCTGTGTCACGCTCTTGGACACGTAACTCTGCTGGAGACCGTCTGCCGTTGAGACGTGTTTCAGTGTTAGAAGCGCACCGCCGAACACGAGCAAGCCAATAGCGCCTGCCGCAAGTTGGTTCTTTCCAGCCCAAGTCATGAAAGCGGGAGACCTTCGTGCGATTAAGACAAACGCAACGAGCAAACAAATCACAAAGATAATGGTCATTTCGCTCTTCCGAATTCTCACATAAGACCGTGTTCGCGAATCAGGGCAAGGGCATATACTTCGATACCCTCTGGGGTTCCGCCCTGTCTGAGCAAGCTGCGAACCGCCCCAGTTGCACCGTCCTCCTGGCGCAGCAGCGCGGCAACCGCGCAGAAATAGCCACCGCGAAAGCCCGTATCCGCTGCCGGCGTCGATATAGCAACGGCTTTGCGCGAGCACTCGACGCATCGAATCTCAACCGGCAACGCCATGAATTCAGCCAGCGGCACGAATTTCGCGTACGTGCCCGGGCGCGATGTATAACGGCAGCGCGACCGCCCCCCGCAGTCAGAGGCGAGATGCACGCGCTTCGTCTTCTTGACGGGCTTCAAAGGCAATCCATAGACACATCCGTTTTCCTAGGCACTTTCCCGCGGCGTGAGCGTGAACCGCAGATCGATGCAACTCCTCTCGGGAGGGTGTCCGTCCAGTATCTGCAACAACAGTCGCGCGGCCTCGAAGCCGATCTGGTAGCGTGGCGTCGTGACGGTCGTCAGCGACGGGGTCGACCATGCGGAAGGCGGCAGATCGTTGAATCCCGCGATCGCAATCCGGCCCGGTACAGAAATGCCGCGCCGCTGGCACTCGAAGAGTGCGCCGAGCGCGAGATCGTCGTTGCAGCAGAAAATTGCGTCGCATGCGGGAGCATGCGACAGCATCTGCGCGAGCAGCTTCGAGCCGAGCCCGACACTCGACGGTTCGTCAGTCAGTATCTCGACATCGGGGTCGAGACCCGCCTCGCGCAGCGCGCGGCGAAAGCCGGCACGACGCTGCATGGTGCGCGGGTCCAGCTGCGCCGCGACGAATCCCGGACACTGGTAGCCGCGTTCGAGCAGATACTTCGTGAGGGTGAAGCCCGCGCGCTGCTGCGAAAAACCCACCGACCATTCGCCGGGAGTGCGGCTCAGATCGTACATATGAACCACGGGCACACGTGCCGCAGCCAGGCGTTGGCGGATGGCTTCAGAGCCGTCGATGCCGGTGACGAGAAAGCCGTCGGGTGCGTGCGAGAGATAGGTCGAGACAAGTTCCGCCTGCTTCCCGGAAGAATAACCAGTATTGCCAATTAAAATCTGATAACCAGCCGGCCCCAGGCAATCCTGGATGCCGGCGAGCGTATCGACAAAAACCGTATTCGACAAGGATGGTACCAGCACGGCCACGACGTGTGAGCGCGACGTGGCGAGCGTGCGTGCCGCATGGTTGGGGACATAGCCGAGTTCAGTGACGGCCGCTTCCACACGGGCACGCGCTTCGGGCGACAACTGCGCCGGATCCTTCAGGGCACGCGATACTGTCATTGTGCTGACTTGTGCGAGATCCGCGACGTCGGCGATCGTCGCGCGTCCGCTTAGCCTGCGGCGCGTGGGTTCATGAGGTGTCGCGGTCGTGGCGTTGCCTGGGCTCGGATGGGTTCGGGGCTGTCTTGCCGCGCGAGTCGGTTTGTCTTTCATCACGCGAGTATCACCTCGCCTGTGCCGGATGGAAAGCCCAGGAAAGCGCGGGATTGGGGCAGGGTTCATCCCGATAGGGCGCCGTTGTCTGTTATCGCTAACATCCGCGTGGGGCAACATGAAAAACACGACAATGCAAGGAGACAAGCCAGATGCGAACCCAACGAGGCAACCTGCCCAAACCGGCCGGCCGGACCGCAAAGCTCACGGTCTACGCGCTCGGCGTCGCGGCGGTCCTTGCCTGCGGGGCGGCGCGCTCCGCGGAGGTCGAGGTGTTGCACTACTGGACGTCCGGTGGCGAAGCAAAATCGGCCCAGGTCCTCAAGCAGATGCTTGATGAAAAAGGCGATACCTGGAAGGATTTCGCCGTTGCCGGCGGTGGCGGAGGAAACGCGATGACCGCGCTCAAGACGCGCGTGATCGCAGGCAATCCGCCCGCTGCAGCCCAGATCAAGGGGCCCGCCATTCAGGAGTGGGGAGACGAAGGCGTGCTCGTGTCGATCAACGACGTGGCGAAGCGCGAAGGCTGGGACAAGCTGATTCCGCCGCAGATTTCGGGCATCATGAAGTACAAGGGACAATATGTAGCGGCGCCGGTCAACGTGCATCGTGTCAACAGGCTATGGATCAATGCGGACGCGCTGAAGAAGGTGAACGCGCAGCCGCCCGCCACGTGGGACGAGTTCTTCCGGACTGCCGAAGCACTGCAGAAAGCGGGCATCACGCCGGTCGCGATCGGTGGCCAGCAATGGCAGGACGCCGAAACCTTCGAGACCGTGGCGCTCGGTGTGGGCGGTGCGGCCTTTTACGAGAAGGCGTTCGTGCAACTCGATCAGTCGACCCTCAGGGGGCCGACCATGGTCAAGGCGCTCGAAACGTTCAAGAAAATCAAGGCCTATACCGACAAGGCTCAGACGGGGCGCGACTGGAATCTGGCGACCGGCATGGTGATCTCCGGTAAGGCGGCGATGCAGTTCATGGGGGACTGGGCCAAGGGCGAGTTCAGCGTAGCCGGGAAGGTGCCGGGCAAGGACTATCTGTGCGTACCAGCTCCCGGTTCGCAAAACGCCTATACGTTCAACGTCGACAGCTTCGCGTTCTTCAAGGTCAGGAGCGCGGATGTCGAGAAGGGGCAGAAGGATCTCGCGAGCCTGCTTCTTAGCCCGAAGTTCCAGGAGATATTCAACCTCAACAAGGGCTCGATTCCCGTGCGGCAAGGCATGGATCTGTCGAAGTTCGACACCTGTGCGCAGCGTTCCGCTGCCGATTTCACCAGCGCGCAGGCGAAGGGAACGCTGGTGCCGTCGTGGGCGCATGACATGGTCGATACGCCGGCGGTGGAAGGTGCCTTTTACGACGTGATCGGCAACTTCTGGAACGACGACAACGAAAGCGCGCAGCAAGCCGCGGACAAGCTCGCCGTTGCGGCAAAAACTCGCTGAAGTGGTGGCACTGAATGGCCTGGATGACGGCACATCGTTCCCGGGCTGTTCGACGGGCGGGCGTCCTCCAGGAAGCATTTCCGTGGCTGCGAGCATGCGCCGGCAAGCGTGCGCGAGCCCCTGAACAAACCGATATGCAATCCCGGGACCGTTCGGCTGATGATTTGCCTGGCAGGGGTTCCCAGATACGTGCGCGCGTCGAGCACCTGTTCGGGCGTCCTGATCTCGCCCGATTCGCCCGCGACGCCGTTGCGAAACCGACTCCTTGTCGACGCACACATGATCTGCGCGTGTTGCGCACCCCCAGCCCCTCGACGCCAACATCCAAGCCTGGTACAGGCTAAGTACATCCGAAGCAGTGCGCGCGCGGAATGCAGATGCGTGCGCCTTGAATCCGCGATGCAAGGCTACCGTTCGTGTAACCCGATGCGGCGAGCTCGCCGGAGATCGCTGCTTGGATGATGCGTCGACTGTATGCGAACTGGAAGTGCCCCTGCTGTTGAAGAAGGGGGTGTCGACCAGGTCGGGGTCGAGCGAACTTCAGATAAGCGCACGCACTATCGAAAATCACCTCCTGTCGATCTATCGAAAGGCCTGCGTAGCCATGGCGCTATTTCTTTCTCTTATCTAATCGATTAGACCGTGCAGGGCGCCTATGATGGCAGCGCAAAACAATGCCGCTTTCAGCTAGTGAAAAGCATGGCGGATGCCTGAGTCGTAAATTTGCCAGCCATGCGCCAAAGATCTGTGTCGCAGTGGCTTCAGGCAACTCGCCAAGTCAACCAGACCGGTCGTGAGGTCGGCTGGTTAGCGTGGAGTGCGCGAGCTCCAGAGCGCAGTTTCAAGTCCTTCGTGGGAGCCTCACTCCGCCATCCATGTCGGCAAACAGTGACACAAGGCCCTCAACGAACAGCGCAACCTTGCGGGACTTGTTGCGACTGACGGGATGGATGGCATAGAAGCTTGCAGGTTCGGGCTCGAAGGCGTCGAGCACCGTCACCAGTCGCCTCGCCGCGAGATGTTCCGAAACTTCCCACCAGGATTTCTGGACAAGCCCCAGACCAGCGACCGCCCAGGCAACCGGCAACGCGGAATTGGTCGATGCAAGTGAGCCCGTCACTCGTAGCTTCCTGGCTGCTGGACCCCGTCCAAAACGCCACTCCGCATGAAGATGGGATTGCGTGTTGAACACCAGGCAACGATGCGCTGCAAGTTCGTCAGGGTGGCGGGGCGTGCCGTGGTCATCCAGGTACGCCGGACTCGCAACGACCACGCGCCGGGTGTCGAACAGGTGATGCCCGATCAGGTTCGCGTCGATGGCGGGGCCGCCCCGGATCGCGATGTCGATGCCTTGCGCGACGATGTCAGCAAAGTGGTCATCCAGCGTCAGCTGGGTCGCCATATCGGGATAGCTCGCCGCAAACCGTCCGACGAACGGAGCAATCCAGCGGAGTCCTAGCGGGTTCGGTGCCGTGACGTGAAGTGTGCCTCGCACGGCAGTCGCGCTCTCGACAATTCGGCTTTCCAGCGTCCTCACGTCGTTGATGATGCGGCTGGCCTCCTGAAAGTAATCTTCGCCCGCCTCGGTCAACGATTGGCGGCGCGTGGTCCTTAGCAGCAGCGGCACCCCGAGACGCTTTTCCAGACCGGCCACACGATCGGCTACGACGGAGGATGCCAGGCTGAGGCTACGCGCTGCTGCAGAGAAACCGCCTTGCCGCACCACTTCGACGAAGATCTCCATTTCAGTGACAGCATGCATCGATTTAATGGACTTTCCGGAAGCTCTTTCCGGAATTACACCATTTATCGATATGCAAAGCGAGTGGAAGATTATTGCGATGCAGCATTGCGGCATGCCCTCTTCCTGCTTTCCATATCTTGTGAGTGCGCTGACATGAGTCATCTCAGAAAGCTCTATTCCACTGCCGCTTCGGCCGCGGTCCTGCTCGCGGCTGCGGGCCCTGCTGCACACGCGGCGGGCACCAACCTGGTCACGACGCAAAAGCTTCGCTGGCAAACAGCCGAGGTGCTCGCCAGCGAAGCAGCACGGGTGTGCGCCAGCCGTGGCTATTCGGTTACGGCGACCGTCTCGATCCTTCGGGCCACCAGCAAGCGGTCATCAAGGGCGATTCGGTGCCGCTGCAATCGCTTTCCGTGTCCTATCGCAAGGCCTATACGGCTTATGCCTATGGCCTGGCTTTCAACAAGGACTCCACCAGTGAGCTGATCGCGGCGAAGGTAGCCGGCCCGCTCGACGGCGGCGTGCTGGCAACGGAACCAGAAGTGATCTTCATCCCCGGCGGCGTGACCCTACGTACGGCTGATCGCACCGTGATTGGCGGTATCGGCGTGTCTGGTGCCCCGGGGGGCGACAAGGACGAAGCGTGCGCGCAGGCGGCAGTGGATAAATACAGGCAGGATTTCCATTGAAGCGCCGCACTTTCATCGCCGCCGCAGCTGGCACAGCGCTCGTACCGGTGTTGGACGCGACCGCTTTCGCTGGGACTGTCTCCGGCGACACAGTGCGGATTTCGGCGATGGTGATCAATCGTTTCGGCGAACGTGATCAGTCTGGAAGGTGGTG
>NZ_ASSI01000047.1:0-64216 GCF_000466765.1 Burkholderia sp. AU4i
CGGCGTCGCCGCGTCCTGACCGGCCGGCGGGCCGGCGCGGTGGCGCGGTGGTGCAGGCCCGCCGGCGGCCGTCCGCCCGTCGGGCGTCAGGCGGTGCCGGCGCCTGCGATGCGGTCGAGGTCCGCGAGCGTATCGTCCGGCAGCACGAGGCCGGCCGCCGCGAGGTTCTCGCGCAGATGCGCGACCGACGACGTGCCGGGAATCAGCAGGATGTTCGGCGCGCGACGCAGCAGCCACGCGAGCGCGACCTGCATCGGCGTCGCGCCGACGCGCGCCGCCACGTCGGACAGTGTCGACGACTGCAGCGGCGAGAAGCCGCCGAGCGGAAAGTACGGCACATAGGCGATGCCGTCGCGGGCGAGCGCGTCGATCAGCGCGTCGTCGCCGCGATGGGCGACGTTGTAGTGGTTCTGCACGCACACGATGTCGCAAATCCGCCGGCCCTGCGCGACCTGCGCGGGCGTGACGTTGCTCAGGCCGACGTGGCGGACGAGCCCGCGCCGCTGCAGGTCGGCGAGCGTGCTCAGCGGCGCCTCGATCGATCCTTCTGCCGGCCCGTGCGGGTCGAACATGATGCGCAGGTTGACGACGTCGAGCACGTCGACTCCGAGGTTGCGCAGGTTGTCGTGTACGGCCCGTTCGAGTTCGGCGGGCGCGAAGGCGGGCAGCCACGATGCGTCGTCGCCGCGTCGCGCGCCGATCTTGGTGACGATCACGAGATCGTCGCGATACGGATGCAATGCGTCGCGAATCAGCCGGTTGGTCACGTGCGGGCCGTAGAAATCGCTGGTGTCGATATGGTCGACGCCGGACGCGACGGCTTCGCGCAATACGTTCAGGGCGGCGTCGCGGTCCTTCGGCGGGCCGAATACGCCCGGTCCCGCGAGCTGCATCGCGCCGTAGCCGATGCGTTTGACGTGGCGGTCGCCGAGCCAGAAGGCGGCGGTGTGTCGAATGTCGGACATGACTGTGCTCCTGTCGAAAGTGCGTCCAGCATAGGCATTGGCCGTCTGCGCGATAAGCCGTCATAATCCGCACGGGTTGTACGAAAAGGCGAACAATGCAAACCGATCTGGGCGACCTGAATGCGTTCATGGCAGTGGCGCGCGCCAGCGGCTTTCGCGACGCCGCGCGCATGACGGGCCTGAGCGCGTCGGGGCTGAGCGAGGCCGTGCGCCGGCTGGAAGCACGACTGGGCGTGCGCCTGCTGCACCGCACGACGCGCAGCGTCGTGCTCACCGAAGCCGGCGAGCGGCTGCTTCTGCGCCTCGGGCCCGCGCTCACCGAAGTGGAAGCGGCGCTCGACGGGGTCGGCGAATTCCGGGACAAGCCGGCCGGCACGCTGAAGCTCAACGTGCCGGTCAGCGCGGCCCGGCTCGTGCTGCCCGCGATCGTGCCGCGTTTCCTCGATGCGTACCCGGATATCCGGCTCGAAGTGATCGCCGACGAGAACTTCGTCGACGTGCTGGCGGCCGGGTGCGACGCCGGCATCCGCTATGACGAACGGCTCGAACAGGACATGATCGCGGTACCGATCGGCCCGCGCATCCAGCGCTTCGCGACCGCGGCCGCGCCCGGTTATCTCGACCGTCATGGCCGGCCGCGTCACCCGCGCGATTTGCTCGATCATCGCTGCGTGCGCGGACGCTTCGCGAGCGGCGCGATGCCGCCGTGGGAGTTCGAGCGCGACGGCGAGGTCGTGCGGGTCGAGCCGGCCCCCGGGCCGCTGCTGGTGCAGATCGGCGGCGCGACGGACCTGATGGTCGACGCGGCGATCGCCGGCACCGGGATCGTGCATCTGTTCGAAGACTGGCTGCGTCCGCATATGGACAGCGGCGCGCTCGAACCGGTGCTCGAACCGTGGTGGCGACCGTTTTCGGGGCCGTTTCTCTACTACCCGGGGCACCGCCTCGTGCCGCCGGCGCTGCGCGCGTTCATCGATTTCGTCAAGGCATCCTGAGTTTCGAAGGTGTCGCGCGTGCGCCGGATGCCCCCGCTCAGCGCATCGGCGCGTGTGCGTCGAGCAACTGCCGGTGGCGCGCGTCGGTTGCGTCGTCGGCGGGGAACATGCATTCCATGCGCAATTCCTGCGCGGCGGCGCTTTGCGGCGTACCCACCGTCGTGACCAGCGAGAAGTAGCGCAGCACGACGCCTTCATGCACGAAGCCGATCGGGATGACCGGCAGCGACGGCGCGGCGGCGGGGGCCGGCGGCGATGCCCGGTCGCTCGGCGCATCGGAGGTGGCGAGCAGGTCGTCGAGGAGCAGCCGCGTGTCGTCGTCGATCACGCGGCCGACCGATTCGCGATGCACGCGCTGCAGCAGGCTGCGCGATACCGTATCCCAGTCGGCGATGAACGGCCGCATGCCGTGCGGATCGAACATCAGGCGCAGCAGGTTGCGCGGGCCGTCGCGCGCGGCCATGTCGATGAAGCAGCCGAAAAAGCGCGGTACCGCGTCGTTGGTCATCAGCACGTTCCAGTGGCGGTCCATCACGATCGCCGGAAACGGCTCGTGCTGGTGCACGACCCGCTCCAGCGCGCGGATCACGCCGTGCATCTCCTGCGCATCCCACGGCGCTTCCGAATACACGGGCGCATAACCGGCCGCGAGCAGCAGCGCGTTGCGTTCGCGCAGCGGCACATCGAGCGTCTGCGCGAGCGTCAGCAGCGTGTCGCGGCCCGGCACGCTGCGCCCGCTTTCGATGAAGCTGATCTGGCGCTGCGAGATGCCCGCGTCGAGCGACAGGTCGAGCTGGCTCACGCCGCGCACGTCTCGCCAGTAGCGCAGCAACCGGCCCAGTTCGTGCGGCGGCGCGTGCCGATCGCGGCGGCTGGCGTTCATCGTGCCTCCGTGGGCGTTCCGTGAGCGACGCGAACGACTATATCGGACTCACGCGGCATGCGCATGCCACGCGAACGCGTCGAACGGCGCTTCGAGCGCGGGCCGCGTCACGCTGCCGACGTAGTTCGTGATCGTCGACGCGGCGACCACCGCGATCACTTCCAGCAACTGTTCATCGTTGAAGCCGGCGTCGAGGAACGACTGCCGGTCGGCATCGGCCAGGCGGCCGCGGGTGTCGATCAACTGGCGTGCCGTGGCCGACAGCGCGGCCAGTTGCGCGTCGCCGGGCAGGTTGCCGTGGCGGATCGCATCGACGTCGGCGTGGGTCACACCCTGTTTCAGCGCCAGCGCGGTATGGAATGCGACCGGCCACTCGCTCGCGTTCGTGACCGCGTTGGTGAGCAGGAGCGTCTGGATCTGCGGCTCGGTGAGGCTGCTTGCGTGCACGCGCTCGAACAGGCCGATGAAGCCGTTGATCAGCACCGGTGACGCGGCCATGGCCGCCGCGATGTTCGGGACCGTGCCGAAGGTGTGCTGGAGTTGCTGGAGCGCGGGCTTCGATTCAGCCGGTGCCGAGGCGAGGGTGTGAAGCGGGTAGGCGGACATGACGTCTCCGGGGCGATGAGCGCCGCCGGAATGGCGGCGCGACACCCGAAGCGTAGGAGCGGCCGTGTCGTGCGCCAATTACATGGGATGTAATCGTTCGATCGATGCGCGCGCGAGGCCGTTCGTCCCGCGAATCGCCTAGCCGCCTTGCCTGACCATCTCCGCCAGCGTCTTCATCGCCTGCAGGTACGGATACGGCCCGTGACTGATGCGGGCCACGCCGTAGTCCGCGAGTTCGGCCAATGTCGGCGTTTCCGCGACGCGCATCACGTTCACCGGCAGCGGCGATGCGGCCGTCAGCGCGCGAATGAGCGCCGGCGAGCGCAGCCCGGGCACGAAGAGCCCGTCGGCGCCGGCCGCCGCGTATGCGTGTGCGCGGGCCAGCGTGGCATCGAGCAGGCGCTCGTCGTGCGTGTCGGCCGGCGCCTTGAAGAACACGTCGGTGCGTGCATTGATGAAGTAGTCGGCGCCCGCGCGATCCGCAGCCTGCCGGGCTGCCGCGAGACGCGCAGCGGCGGCTTCGACGTCACGCAATTCGCCCGTCGCCGGAAAGCTGTCCTCGAGGTTGCAGCCGATCGCGCCGGCCTCGATGCTGAGCGCGATCGTTGCGGCGACATCTTCCGGCCGCTCGCCGTACCCGCTTTCGAGATCGACGGTGACGGGCAGGTCGGTCGCGCGCGTGATGCGCTCGAGCACGTCCATCATGAGCGCGCGCGGCATCTGCTCGCCGTCGACGAACCCGTTGGCCGCCGCGACCGACCAGCTGCCGGTTGCCAGCGCGACGGCGCCCGCGTCGGCCGCCGTGCGCGCGCTGCCGGCGTCCCACACGTTGAATAGCGCCAGCGGCTGGCCCGCGCGGTGAAGCGACCGGAAATACGCGCCTTTCTCGTTGCTGCTCATGTTTGTGTCTCCTTGTGGAAAACCGGGTCGGTCGTCGTGCCGAACGATACTGCCACCGAATCGAGCGCCGCGAGAAAGTCGCGTGCGTCGAACAGTTCGCCGAGGCTGCGCACGCCGCCTGACACGACGGTGCGGCCCGTCATCAGGCGCACGGCGGCTTCGACGATGATCGGTGCGCTGACCGCGTAGATGTCGCGCCCGGACGCGGTTGCGCGGTGCGTCGTGCCGCCCTGCACGACGATTGCGTCCATCGCGAACTGCTGCGCCGAGCGGCCCAGCGCGTCGGTCGGCTCGGGCGGCGGCGTGGCGGCATCGCGCACGTCGCGCAGCGCGAGCGTCGCGAGCCACGATTCGATCGTGTCGATGCGCAGGTGGCGCGAGAGCGTCATCACTTCCGAAAACGGCAGCAGCGTGACGTCGACCCGGCCGATCGGCGGCGGGAACGGCCATGCGCGTTCGCGTGGGGTCGACGGCACCGGCGTCGGTTTCCCGTCCTTCTGCACGAGCCGCACCGCGCGGTTGCGTTCGCCCGTCACGCGCGTGCCGCGCGTCGGGTGCCAGCGGTCGAGCCCGGTCGCGATATCGACGCGCTCGATCGGCAGGTTCCTGTCCACGACGGCCGTGACGAGCAGGTCGGCCAGGCCGCCGTAGAACGCCGCGGCCGGCACGACGGTCACGCCCGCGGCGCGTGCCCGGGCATCGCAGTGTTCGGCCAGCGCCAGCACCGACGGCTGCTCGGCCGTCAGGTCGAGATAGGGGATGCCGGCCCGCAGTGCGGCATCGGCCAGCGGCAGCGCGGTATCGAGATACGGCCCCGCGCAGTTGATCACGGTATCCGCGCCGCGCAGCGCGGTGTCGAGCGCGGCCGGATCGTCGATCGCGGCGACGCGCGCGAGCGACGCTTCGCCGCCGCCTTCCGCGAGCCGCGCCGCATCGCGGCCGATGCGGATCGCGCGCAGGCCACGCCGTGCCAGCTCGGCGACGACAAACCGCCCGGTATGACCCGTGGCGCCATAGACTGCAACCGTCATTCGATCGTCCATGATCAACTCCGATACAGAACGGTCTGTTTTATAGTACAGACCTGTATCGTCGTCAATCCTGCGGTGCTATGATCGGCTCACTGTTGCGGCAAGGGCGGCCAGCACGGCCGGGTCGGGATGAAAAAGGAAACAGGTACACCAGGGAACGCGCCCGATACGCGCGAACGCATTCTGCAAACGGCCAGCGAGCTGTTCTACCGGGAGGGCACGCGCGCGGTCGGCGTGGACCTGATCGTCGCGCAGGCGGGTGTGGCGAAGACGAGCCTCTATCGTCACTTCGCGACGAAGGACGACTTGATCGAAGCGTTCCTGCTGCGCGAGGACGCCGATTTCTGGGCGCATTGGGATGCGGTGGCCGCGCGGTACCGTCGCACGCCGCGCGAGGAACTGGATGCGCAGCTGCAATGGATCGGTGAACGCATCGCGCGCCCTGGCTATCGCGGTTGCCCGCAGATCAACATCGCCGCCGAATACGCGGACGGCAATCATCCGGCCCGCAAGGTGGCCGTCGCGCACAAGCAGGAGCTGCGGCGCCGGCTGACCGAGCTGGCGGGCGCGATGGGCGTCGACGAACCGGAAACCTTCGCGCTGCGGCTCGCGACCGTCATCGACGGCGCGCTGAGCAGCGGGCACGCGCTGCATGCGCACGGGCCCGTGGCCTTCCTGCAGGAATTCGCCCGACTGCTGTTGCCGAAGAAGGGCCGGAAGCCGGCCGGCCTGCCGCGGTAAGTCGCGCGCCGGTTCCGTTCAGCCGCGTGCGGCCGGATCGACGGACAGCACACGCAACTGGCCGCGCAACTGATCGACTTCCCCCGGTGCGAACGGCCGTTCGATCTCGGCATGCGTCTGCTGCCACAGCGGAAATGCCTCGGCCAGCAGGTCGTGGCCGGCCTGCGTCAGTTCGAGCAGACGGCTGCGCCGGTCGTCCGGGTCCTGCGCGATCGTGACGAGGCCGCGCCGCTCGAGCGGTTTGAGCGCGGCCGTGAGCGTGGTGCGATCCATCGCGAGCAGCGAGGCGACCGATTTCATCGGCGCCGGCTGCGGCCGGTTCAGCGACATCAGCAGCGAAAACTGGCCGTTGGTGAGGTCCAGCGGGCGCAGCACATCGTCGAAGATCCGCGCAAGATTACGCGCCGCGCGCTGCATGTGCAGGCACAGGCAGCAATCGCGCACCATCAGCGTCGTTTCGAAAGGGAGCTTTTCTTTTCGTGCCATGTTGCAATTGTGTTGATATCAACCTATCGTGTCAAGGTCGAGGCGCGGCAGTCCGTCGTGCCCGTCACCGGAGGAGGCGGCATGAGTGCTCAACAGCAGTTGTATCTCGCGGTATTTCTCGGCGCCAAGGATAGCCCGGCCATGAAGGCCTGGCTGGCGCTGCCGGAAGACGAACGGCGCACGCGCGAGCGCGACGGTATCGCCGCGTGGCATGCCTGGGTCGACCGCAATCGCGACGCGATCGTCGAGATGGGCGGGCCGCTCGGCAAGACGAAGACGATCGATGCGGCCGGCGTCACCGACACGTCGAACGCGATGAGCGGCTTTACCGTCGTGCGGGCGGTGTCGCACGATGCGGCGGCCGCCCTGTTCGAAGGCCATCCGCATTTCACGCTGTTCCCGGGCGTGGCGATCGACGTGATGCCGGTGCTGGCGATTCCCGGCGCGTAAACGACGCGCCGACGCGCGAGGCCAGGCGTTGCGGATCGGCGAAGCGCCGTGGCCGGCATGCGGACATTTCCGACATTCTGGATGGAGACTGGCGATGAAGCTTTACGGATTTGCCGGCACCCGCTCGCAACGCGCGCTGTGGGGGCTGAAGGAGCTGGATGCCGACTTCGAGTTCGTCTCGGTGAACCTGCTCCAGGGCGAGCACAAGCGGCCCGAATTCCTGCGCCTCAATCCGGCCGGCAAGGTGCCCGTGCTGGTGGACGGCGACCTCGTGATTCCCGAATCGGCCGCGATCGTGCTGTATCTCGCGGACAAGTACCCGGAGAAGGCGCTGCTGCCGGTCGATCCGGCGCTGCGCGCGCAGGCCTACCGGTGGGTGATGTTCGCGGTGACGGAGCTCGAGCAGCCGCTGTGGCGGATCACGCGGCATTCGTTCCTGTATCCGCCGGAGAAGCGCTCGCCGGCCGACATCGAGCTGGCGCGCGACGATTTCAGGACGATGGCCGCGATTCTGGACAAGCATCTGGAAGGGCGCGAGTTCATCGTCGGCGACACGCTGACGGTGGCCGACTGCGTGACGGCTTACCTGATCGACTGGGCCGGCGAGTGCAACCTGATCGAATCGTTCCCGCAGCTGCGGGCGTACCTCGAACGGTTGTATGCGCGGCCGAACGCGCCGCAGCGGATCGCGGACGCGCGCAAGGCGGCGTGAGCGTGCGGCGGCCGGCCGTTCCATTTGCGCAGCGGGCGAGTGCCTGTCATCAGCAAGTCATGGCGGTAATGCGTGCGTCGCGCACGCGGCGCACGCAGGCGCTTGCGCTCACGCTACGTCGTCAGGCCCGCCGAGTGCGCGACACAGCATCGACAGGTCGTTGAGCGTCAGGTGCGGCGCGGCGGCCTGTTGCTGCACGCGTTCCGGTTCCGGATGCGGGTCGCGAACCACCCACGCTGCCTGAAGCCCCGCGTTCAATGCACCGACGATATCGAGGTGATAGTCGTCCCCGACGTGCAGCAGTTCCGCCGGCTGCACGTCGAGCGTTTCCGCCGCCGCATGGAAGATCCCGGGCTCCGGCTTCGCGACCCCGAACGCCTGCGCGCTGAGCGTCGCACGAAAGTATTCGCCGCCGCCGGTCATCCGGAGGTCGGCGTTGCCGTTGGTCACCGCGATCAATGGAAACCGCGCACTCAGCCACGCGAGCGCCGGCAACGCATCGTCATAGAATTCGACCCGGTTGCGCGCGACAAAGAACGCCGCGTACGCGTGCTCGGCGAGTGCGACATCCTCGTTCGCACGCTCCAGCGCAAGCCGGATCGATCCGATCCTCATCGCACGGAAATCGCCGGCGAGCCCGGGGCACAATCGTTCGTATTCCTCACGCAATCCGCTCAACGCCTGCTGCGTGGACAGCACACGCGCGGTACCGGGCGCGTGCTCGATCAACCATGCGTGAAGCGCCGCTTCGGCCCGTACGACAGCCGGCCCGAACGGCCACAGGGTGTCGTCCAGGTCGAACGAGAGGGCGGAAACTTTGGCGAGACGCATGGCGGTTGACGAGAGGGTTTCGTTTACCACGGCCACGGAATGGAGATGCCGGTGCCGTTTTCGAGGGCCTGTCGATACAGGAAGCGGGCGACGGTCAGGTCCTGAAGCGCCAGCCCGGTCATGTCGAAGACGGTGATCTCGTGCGGCGCGCGGTCGACCGACGCGGTTCCGGCGAGGATGTCACCGATTTCCGTGCGTGGCAAATCCGGCGCCCACTGGCACTCGCCGATGCTGCGCGCCTGATCGTGATCGTCCACGACGATGCGCGCGCGTTCCAGCACGCCGGCCGGAAGCTCGCGCTTGCCGGCCGTGTCGGCGCCGACGCAGGTCAGGTGGGTGCCCGGCCGAACCGCATCCGCATCGAACAGCGCGCCGCCGCCCGGCGTGGCCGTGATGACCACGTCGCTATCGGCCACCGCGTCGTTCCGGTCGCGTGCCACGCCGATCGTGCATCGCTCCCGGAACGCCGATTCGAACCCCGGGTCGGGCTCGCCGCTGACGTTCACGTACCGCACCGTGCAGCGTTGCGGCAGCAGCCCGAGCGCGTAGTCGAGCTGGACGCGCGCCTGCACGCCCGTGCCGAACACGCAGATTCGCGTGCTGTCGCGCCGCGCGAGCAGTTGCAGCCCGAGGCCGCCGGCGGCACCGGTTCGCGCGGTGGTGATCGCATTGCCGTCCATGATGCACAGCGGGCGGCCCGTGGCCGGATCGAACAGCGCGACGGTGGCCTGATGCGGTTCGCCGCCGAGCGCCCGGTTGCCGGGCCAGAACCCGGCCGCCTTGAAGCCGAGCAGCGCCTGGCGCGCGACGTCGCCCGACTTGATCCCGAATACGCCGCCCGTGTGCAGCTTCTCGCGAACCACCGGAAACACGCGTCCGGCCCGTTGACTGTGCAGCACGAAGGCTTCGCGAACCGCGGCCGTCACTTGCGCGGCCTCGAGGGCGGGTTCGACGGCATCGCGGTCGAGAAGCAGGAGTCGGGCGTCTGTCGGCATGTTCGGGCAAGCGCTTTCGGCGCAACGCAAAACGAGGGTGTTTAAATTTTGTCCAGATTTGGACAAATAGTCAATGTTTCCGAGAAACGTTGCAGGCGCGCGGTTCGGCTCACCACCCGTAGAAGCGCGGCCACGCCTGTGCGCTGCCGTCGTCGCCGATCGCCTGATACTCGGGATGTTGCGCACCGGTGGCGCACGCGTGATTCGGCAGGATGCGCAGGCGGGTGCCGATCGGAAACCGTTGCGCGATGCCGGAGTCGGGTGCGCCCGTGCGCGACACGATCCCGTGTTCCTGGTTGGCGGCGCTCATCACGTAGCCGCCGAGCACGTCGCCGTGTTCGGTGCACACCTGCCCGTAGCCGAAATCGCGCGCCTGACGCTGCGTGCCGCGGTCGCGGCTCATCGCCATCCAGCCTGCGTCGACGATCGCCCAGCCTTTCTCTTCCTGGTGCCCGATGACGGTGGTCAGCACCGACAGCGCGATGTCGGACAGGTCGCACACGCCGATGTTGTGCATCACGAGGTCGAACATCACGTACACGCCGGCACGCACCTCGGTGACGCCGTCGAGGTGTCGCGCCGCGAGCGCGGTGGGTGTCGAGCCGATACTCACGACCGGGCAGGGCAGCCCGGCGGCCCGGAGGCGTTCCGCCGCGCGCACGGTGCGGCTGCGCTCCTGTTCGGCGATGGCCGCCAGCGCTTCGGGCGTGCTGTAGTCGTAGCTGGAGCCCGCATGCGCCAGCACGCCGCCGAGCACCATCCCGCCGTCGACGAGCGCGCGGCCCACGTCGATCAGCAGGCCGGCGTCGGGCGGGATCCCCGAGCGGTGGCCGTCGACGTCGACCTCGATCCACACTTCGAAGCGCTCGCCATGCGCGCGCCCGAATTCGGCGATCGCGTGTGCGGCGGGCAGGCTGTCCGTGACCAGCTTCAGGTCGCAGCCCTGCCGGCGCAGCGCGAGCGCCTGGCCGAGCTTCGCGGGCACCATGCCGACCGCGTAGACGATGTCGCGGATACCGTGCGCGAAAAACTGTTCGGCTTCCTTGAGCGTCGACACCGTGACGCCTTGCGCGCCCGCGGCGATCTGGGCATCGACGACATGCGTGCATTTGGTGGTCTTGACGTGCGGCCGGAACCGCACGCCGAGCGCGTCCAGATGTGCCTGCATGCGGCCGATGTTGTGACGCATGCGGCCGACGTCGATCAGGGCGGCCGGGGTGTTGAGGGTTTGAAGGTCCACGATGTGTTGCCTCGGAAGGTTGCCGATGCGAACACTGTAGGGGCGTCGACGGGCCGCGTGTTTAACGCAACGCTAATACGGTATTAAACACGGTTTAATCGTCCGGATCGCGTGAGCCCGAGCCCGAGCCCGAGCTCGAGCTCGGCGCAACTCATGCCTTGCCGCGCCACGGCGGCGGGCTCAGCAACCGCGTCGCGGCTTCGAGGAAGACCCGTTGCCGCGCGGAGCGGCCGGTGCGCGACGGCAACAGCGCCGTGACCGGCGCGGGCGGCAGGTGCCAGTCGGGCAGCAACCGGACGAGCCTGCCGTTCGCGAGCAGCGGCGCGACGTCCCACTCGGAGCGCTCGACGATCCCGAGCCCGGCCAGCGCCCATTCGGTGATGACGGTGCCGTCGTTGGAGGACAGCGCGCCGGTGACGCGGATCACGGCGGACCGGCGTGGGGCACCCTTGACGTCGCCGCCTGACGAGAAGCGCCATCGCGGGATGTCCTCGTCGTTCTCGCGCAGGCACAGGCAGTCGTATCGGGCCAGGTCGGACGGATGGTTCAATGCCTTGATGCGACGCGCATAGGCAGGGCTCGCGCACAGAAATCGCTCGTTGGGCGCAAGCGGATAGCCGATCCACGACGACGACTTGAGGCTGCCGACGTGCACGACCACGTCGGCCCCCGACGCGCTGGTCAACGGGCTGTCCGACAGGTGGAGTGCGATGTCGAGTTTCGGGTGTGCACGCTGCAGGTCGCGCACGATCCGCGCGACGTACTTTCGCCCGAAGCCGAGCGGGGCGACGACGCGCAGCGTGCCCTGCACGTCGCCGTGGTCGCCCGCGATGCTGACCGGCAGCGCCTCCACGCGCTCGAGAATGCCGACGGCTTCCTGGTACAGCCGTTGCCCTTCCTCGGTCAACGCGACCCCTTTCGGCTGCCGCACCGCGAGCCTGGCGTTCAGGCGCGCTTCCATCCGCTGCAGGCGAATCGTGACCGCGGGCGGCGTGAGATCGAGCAGCCGGGCGGCGGAGGCCAGCGAGCGCGACGTACCGATCGCGCGTACGAGCCGAAGGTCGTCGAGGTCGAGCATTTCGTGTCTCTTAATGTGAACGATGCAGGGCATTAAACCGCATATCACGCGTCGTAGCCATCGGAGCGGCGGCGCGGGCGACGTCGCCGGTATCGACGGCTTAAAGAACGGTCGCGTCGCGCCGATATAGAGACGACGTCCGGCTTTCTGTGCAACGTGTCCAGACCAGCACGGTGCATGCCGTGGAAGGCCGAGACCTATTCCAACGAAAAAATGGAGCCTCTCACCTTATGAAGTCCGTCTTTACCCGTCCCCTGGCAGGCCGCCTCGCAATCGTCGTCGCGGCCGCTTCGCTCGCCGCGTGCGGCGCGACGAACCCGCTTCAACAGGCCGGCCAGGGGATCATGGGCGCGCTGACGTCCGACGCGGGCCGGACCGACGTGTCGAGCCAGAAGCCCGTCGTCCTGAAGATTCCGAACGATCCCGGCATCCAGCCACGCAAGGTCGCGCCGTATTCGACGGTCATCGTCCGCGATGTCGGCTACGACAGCCGCAGCGTGCAGGTCATCGCGAACGCGCAGTACTACCGGCTTCGCTTCGAGAACCTGACGCCCGGATCGTTCGTCGTCCATGCGCGCACGGACAACGGGGTCGCCGGGTCGGGCGTGAAGTACGACGTCAACTTCAACGTGCAGGAATCGCCGAAGGGTTATCAGGTCGCGTTTCAGCCGATGACGCGCAATGCCTATCAGCAGGGGCTGATCGGCAAGTTTCCGGTGCCGAACTTCAACGACGCGGACCTGCGCACGCAGTTGACGTCGCTGCAAATCGTCTACCGCTTCGAGGTGGATTCGCCGTACAACTCGGAATCGGTGACCGCGAACTTCATGCGTCTCGCGCGTCCGATGACCGCGCGGCAGGGCTGGGCCGATCCCGTGACGGGCAAGATCTACAGCAGCTACTTCGTGTCCACGCTGCATGGTCGCGACATGACGTATGTCACGCAGGTGTATCCGTACCACAACGGGTCGAAGGCGGTGATCACGGCGGTGATCACCGGCGTCGAAACCGCGCCGGACACGGTCGACTTCGGCGTGCTGATCAACGATGCGCGCCACATGCTCGAGAACATCGCGAAGTCCTGATCGTGTGCCCCGGGGCTGCGCGCCGCGTCACGCGCGCAGCCCGACAATCAGCGACCGATGCGCGGCGACCCCGGCCATCACGCCCGACGCCGACGCGAACGTCGCGTTGCTCATCGGCGTCGACGCGTCGCCGGCCGCGAACACGCCGGCGACGCTTGTCTCTTTCCCCGCATCGACGCGCACGACGGGGCCGAGCGGCCCGTCGTCGAATGCACAGCCGAGCTGCTGCGCGAGATCGCTCGCCATTGCCGTACGCGCGCCGACGAACAGCGCATCGACCGGCACGACCTGCCCGTCGGCGAGCCGCAACGCTTCGATACGCGGCGCGTCGCCCAGGATTTCAACGACCGGCGAGCGCTCGATGCGAACGCCGCGCGCGTCGAGCAACGCGGCTTCTTCGTGGTTCGCCTCGACCACGCCTTGCGTGAACCACGTCGTCGGACCCCAGTCCGGAATCAGGATCGCCTGGTGCACGGACAGCGGATGCGTGGCGAGCACGCCGAGCCGGCGGCCGCTCACCTCGTACCCATGGCAGTACGGACAATGCAGCACGCTGACGCCCCAGCGTTCGGCGAGCCCCGGCAGCGCGGGCAGTTCGTCGCGGATGCCGGTCGCGAGGATCAGCCGGTCGGCGCTGGCCCGGCTGCCGTCGGCCAGCGTCACGTGGAAACGGCCGTCCGCATCGCGTTCGGCCGTGCGCGCGTCGCCTGCGATCCGCCGCACGGTCGGATACGCGGCGAGTTGCGCGGCGGCTTCCTCGACGATCTGCGCGGGCGGCTTGCCGTCCTGCCCGAAAAAGCCGTGCGCGTGCGCGGCAAAGCGGTTGCGAGGCCGGCCGGCGTCGATCACGAGCACGCGGCGGCGCGCCCGCGCAAGCTGCATCGCGGCCGACAGCCCCGCAAAGCTGCCGCCGATCACGATCACTTCATGATGGTCATGCATGCACCCGCTCCTTTCCTGAACCTGCGTGAATGAAGGACGTGTTCCGATGGCGGCCAACTCATGAAACACGAGAAGTTGCATGATAGGGCGATGGTATCATTCACGCAACTTCAAAAGTTTCGAGAGAGGGGCGCCGCCAGTGAGAACCGATAGCCGTTTGTCGCGCATGCTGCACGTGCTGATCCACATGGACCAGGCCGACGGCCCGCTGACGTCGGAGACGATCGCGACGATGCTGGGTACGAACCCGGTGGTCGTGCGACGCCTGCTCGGCGGTT
This sequence comes from Burkholderia sp. AU4i, assembly GCF_000466765.1. NCBI lineage: Bacteria > Pseudomonadati > Pseudomonadota > Betaproteobacteria > Burkholderiales > Burkholderiaceae > Burkholderia > Burkholderia sp. AU4i. The sequence continues at coordinate 14,219 of NZ_ASSI01000047.1, forward strand.
TGCGCGACCACGGCTACGTGCAGTCGGAGAAGGGGCATGGCGGCGGGTGGGCGCTGAGTGTCGCGCTCGACGACATCACGCTGCTCGACGTCTATGGCGCGGTGGGCGAGCCGCCGCTGTTCTCCGATCTCGTCACCGACGACGAGGCCGAATGCCTGGTCGAGCAGGCCGTCAACGCGCACCTGTCGGCCACGCTGAAGGAGGCCGAGACGACGCTGCTCGCCCGCTTCGGCGAAGTCACGCTCGGCATGCTGTCGCGCGATTTCGAAGCGAAGGCGGCCCGGCGGCGCAAGCCGCGCTGACGCGCCGCAGCATCGCGGCCGGACACGGCCGCCGTGCGCGCCGGCGCGGCCGAAACCGTCGCGTCGCGATGTTCTGTCCCCCAACTTCTGCCCGGTTCGCCCGCCACAGGGCAAAATACGGGTTTTCCGCACCCGCGAGGGCGCGACCGAATCACGCGCCGGGCGGCGGCAGTGCGCAATCCGCACGCCGCCGCCGGGCGCCCAGGCAAGATCGCTCGCCGTGTCGCGAGCCCACAGGAGTCCAGACCTCATGCCCGAATCCAACCTGTCCTTCTTCGGCCGGCTGTCGCTTGCCGTCGGTACGTTCTTCTCCGTGCTCGGCAACCGCGAGTTCGCGGCCGGCGTGCTGCGCGTGCGCGACGGCGCCCCGGCGCCGGTCGCGCCGACCCCGGCCCCGGCTGCCGCGCCCGTCGCGCCGGCCCCCGCGCCCGTGAAGGCGCCTGCCCCCGAACTGCGCGAAGCGAGCCCGCAGGCCGCGCTGCAACTGCTCGGCCTGCTGCAGCGCGATGCGCGCTTCATCGACTTCGTCGAGGAAGACATCGCCGGTTACGCGGACGCCGAGATCGGCGCAGCCGCGCGCCTCGTGCACGACGGCTGCCGTGCCGCACTGCGCGAACACTTCACGATCGTGCCGGTGCGCGACGAAGCCGAGGGCAGCCGCGTGACGCTGCCGGCCGGTTTCGATGCGACGGCCGTGCGCGTGACCGGCAACGTGGTCGGCGCCGCGCCGTTCACGGGCACGGTCAGCCATCGCGGCTGGCGGGTGGCCGACGTGCGCCTGCCGAAGCTGACGGGCAGCCACGACGCCTCGGTCGTCGCACCGGCGGAGGTGGAACTGTGAGCGATCCGCGTTATTCGATCGGTATCGATCTCGGTACGACCCACTGCGCGCTGTCGTATGTCGACAGCGCCGCGAGCGACGGCGAAACCATCACGCAGCAGGTGCTGCCGATCGCGCAGCTCACCGCGCCCGGCGCGCTGGAGTCGCGCGACCTGCTGCCGTCGTTCCTCTACCTGCCGCATGAAAGCGAACTCACGCAGGGCGACCTGACGCTGCCGTGGACGGCCTCGCGCGCCTTCGCCGTCGGCGAGATGGCGCGCACGCGCGGCGCCGGCACGCCGATCCGCCTCGTGTCGAGCGCGAAGAGCTGGCTGTGCCACCCGGGCGTCGATCGCCGCGCGGCGATCCTGCCGAGCGATGCGCCGCCGGAAGTGTCGCGCGTGTCGCCGCTGGAAAGCTCGATCCGCTACCTGACGCACCTGCGCGAAGCGTGGGACCACGCGCATCCCGACGCGCCGTTCGCCGACCAGGACGTGACGGTCACGATCCCCGCGTCGTTCGACCCGGCCGCGCGCGAGCTGACGGCCGAGGCCGCCCGCGCCGCCGGCTATTCGCGGATGACGCTGCTCGAGGAGCCGCAGGCTGCGCTCTACAGCTGGATCCAGAAGAGCCAGGGCGGCTGGCGCAAGCAGGTGCAGATCGGCGACCTGATCCTGTGCGTCGACGTCGGCGGCGGCACGACCGACCTGTCGCTGATCGCGGTGGTCGAGCGCGACGGCAATCTCGAACTGCATCGCGTGGCGGTCGGCGAGCACATCCTGCTCGGCGGCGACAACATGGACCTCGCGCTCGCGCACGTGGTCGCGCGCAAGCTCGCGCAGCAGGGCACGCAGGCCGATCCGTGGCAGCTGCGGGCGCTCACGTACGCATGCCGTTCCGCGAAGGAAACGCTGCTGTCCGATCCGTCGACCGACGCGGTGCCGCTCGTCGTGCCGAGCCGCGGCTCGAAGCTGATCGGCGGGTCGATCCGCACGGAGCTCACGCGCGCGGAACTCACGCAGACGATCCTCGAAGGCTTCTTCCCGCAGGTCGACGCAGCCGCGCGCCCGGTGAGCCGCGCACGCGTCGGCCTGACGCAGCTCGGCCTGCCGTATGCGCAGGATGCGGGCATCACGCGCCATCTCGCGGCGTTCCTCGGCCGCCAGGTCGCGGCGCTCGACTCGCTCGAGGGCCTGCAGCGCACGCTGCCGCAGGGCGCGACGTTCCTGCACCCGACCGCCGTGCTGTTCAACGGCGGCGTGTTCAAGTCGACGCTGCTCACGCAGCGCGTGCTCGATACGCTCAACAACTGGCTCGCCGCCGAAGGCGCGCCGCCCGCGCGCCTGCTCGAAGGCGCGGATCTCGATCTCGCGGTCGCGCGCGGCGCCGCGTACTACGGCTACGTGAAGCGCGGCCGTGGCGTGCGCATTCGCGGCGGCACGGCGCGTGCGTACTACGTCGCGATCGAATCGGCGATGCCCGCGGTGCCGGGGCTCGAGCCGCCGGTGCAGGCGCTGTGCGTCGCGCCGTTCGGGATGGAGGAAGGCTCGGACGCGGCGCTGCCGCCGCAGGAGTTCGGCCTCGTCGTCGGCGAACCGGTGCAGTTCCGCTTCTTCGGTTCGTCGGTGCGCCGCCAGGACCAGGTCGGCACGCTGCTCGACTACTGGTCGCCGGAAGAACTGCAGGAGCTCGAGGAAATCCAGGCGACGCTGCCGGCCGAAGGGCGCACCGTCGGCGAGGTCGTGCCCGTGAAGCTGCATGCACGCGTGACCGAAGCCGGCACGCTCGAACTCGAGGCGATCCCGAGCGGCACGAACGAGCGCTGGAAGGTCGAGTTCGACGTGCGCGGCGCCGCCTGAGCGCGATGAAGCGCTATACGGTCGGGATCGACCTCGGCACGAGCAATACGGTCGTCGCTTACGTCGAGGCCGGTTCCGATGCGATCCGCGTGTTCGACGTCGAGCAGCTGGTCGGCCCCGGCGCGGTGGCCGCGCAGCCGCTGCTGCCGTCGGTGCGCTATCACCCGGCGGCGGGCGAGCTGCCGCCGGACACGTTGCGGCTGCCGTGGGCGGCCGCCGCGAAGGCAAACGCAAACGCGGCCGGCGATCCGCCGGCCGTGATCGGCCGCTACGCGCGCACGCTCGGCGCGCAGGTGCCGGGCCGGCTCGTCACGAGCGCGAAGAGCTGGCTGTCGCACGCGTCGGTCGACCGGCTCGCGGCGATCCTGCCGTGGGGCGCGGCCGACGGTGTCGAGAAGGTGTCGCCGGTCGACGCGAGCGCGAGTTATCTCGCGCACGTGCGCGATGCGTGGGACGCGCGTTTCCCCGATGCGCCGCTCGCGAAGCAGGACGTGATCCTGACGGTGCCCGCGTCGTTCGACGACGGCGCGCGCGCACTGACGGTCGAGGCCGCGCGACGCGCGAAGCTGCCCGCGCTGCGGCTGCTGGAAGAGCCGCAGGCCGCGTTCTACGACTGGCTGTACGGCCAGCGCGACACGCTGCGCGACACGTTTGCCGCCGCGCGGCGCGTGCTGATCTGCGACGTTGGCGGCGGCACGACCGACCTCACGCTCGTCGATGTCGCGCCGGGCGACGACGGCGAGCCCACCTTCACGCGCGTCGGCGTCGGCAACCACCTGATGCTCGGCGGCGACAACATGGACCTCGCGCTCGCGCGCCTGGTCGAGACGCGGCTGACCGAGCCCGGCACGCGGCTGTCGGCCGCGAGCCTGTCGCAGCTCGTCGAGCGCTGCCGCGCGGCGAAGGAACGGCTGCTCGGCGACGATGCGCCCGCGTCGGTCACCGTCACGCTGCTCGGCGCGGGCAGCAGGCTCGTCGGCGGCGCGCGTTCGGCCGAGCTGACGCGGCAGGAAGTCGAGCAGATCGTCGTCGACGGGTTCTTCCCGCAGGTCGAAGCCGGCGAGCTGCCGCGCCGTGCGCGCGCCGCGATCGTCGAATTCGGTCTGCCGTATGCGAGCGACGCGGCCGTCACGCGGCATGTCGCCGCGTTCCTGCAGCGCCACGCGGAAGGCCCGCTACCCGACACGCTGCTGCTCAACGGCGGCGTATTCCGCGCGGGCGCGCTCGCCGGCCGTCTTGCGCAGACGCTCGGCGCATGGCGCGGCGCGCCGCTCGACGTGCTGCACAACGCGCATCCGGACGTGGCCGTCGCACGCGGCGCGGTCGCGTACGGGCTCGCGCGTGCCGGGCATGCGCCGCGCATCGGCGGCGGGTCCGCGCGCAGCTATTTCCTCGTGCTCGACGACGGCGCGGCCGATTCCGCCGCACGCGGCGTCTGCCTGCTGCCGCGCGGTGCGGAAGAGGGCCGCGAGATCCGGCTCGACGATCGCACGTTCGCGTTGCAGCTCGGACAGCCGGTGCGTTTTCACTTGATGTCGACCGTGGCCGAGACCCCGTACCGGCCCGGCGATCTCGTCGATCTCGACGGCGGCGATTTCGTGCGGCTGCCGCCGATCGCGACGGTCGTCGACGCGAAGGCGGGCGGCGACGCGCGCGAAACGCCGGTGAAGCTCACCGCGTCGCTGACCGAGGTCGGCACGCTCGAGATGCATTGCATCGCGACCGACGATGCGGCGCGCCGCTGGAAGCTCGAATTCCAGTTGCGCGGCGATGCGCCGTTGCACGGCGACGACGCCGCGCCCGCGCGACATCCGCGGCTTGATCAGGCGATCGAGCTGATCGAGCGCTCGTTCGGCAGCAAGGCTGCAGGTGTCACGCCGAAAGACACGCGCCGGTTGCGCGCGCAACTCGAACAGGTGCTCGGCGCGCGTGAAGCGTGGGACGTCGCGCTCGCGCGTGAGCTGTTCGACGCGCTGCTCGCGCGCGCCCGCCGCCGCCGCCGCTCGGCCGATCACGAGCGTGCGTGGCTGAACCTTGCCGGGTATTGCCTGCGTCCGGGTTTCGGTCATCCGCTCGATGCCTGGCGCATCGAGCAGCTGTGGCCGCTGTTCGACGACGGGATCCAGTACGTGACCGACGGGCAGGTGTGGTCGGAGTGGTGGACGCTGTGGCGTCGCGTGGCCGGCGGCCTCGACGACGATGCGCAGACGCAGGTGCGCGACGCGATCGCGTTCCTCGAACCGTCCGACGACAAGCGGCGCAAGCTGCCGTTCGATCCGGGCAAGGTCGGCCCGGCGGACATGACGCGGCTGTCCGCGTCGCTCGAACGGCTGCCCGTCGAGCGCAAGGTCGAACTGGCCGAACGCCTGATCGCGCAATTGCAGAAGCCTGCCGAGCGTGCGCTGTGCGCGTGGGCGCTCGGGCGCATCGGTGCGCGCCGGCCGTTTTACGGCAGTGCGCACAGCGTCGTGCCGGCGGAAGTCGCCGGTGGCTGGCTCGATGCGCTGTTCGCGCTCGACTGGAAACAGGTCGAGCCGGCCGCGTTTGCCGCTGCGCAGATTGCGCGGATGACCGGAGACCGTTCGCGCGATTTGCCGGACGTGACGCGCGACGCGGTAATCAAGCGCCTGTCGGCTGCGAACGCTTCGCCGGCGTGGATCGACATGGTGCGCGAAGCGATCGCGTTCGACGAAGCCGATACGGTACGCGTGTTCGGCGAGACGCTGCCGGCCGGGTTGAAGTTGCTGGCGGGGTGAGCGGCGCGGTGACGCGACGGTATCGTCGGGATACCTGAGCATGCCGTCGATACTCACGGATTCGACGACCTTGAAAAAACGGCTGCCGATGCATCGGCAGCCGTTTTCGTTAGTACGGATCGTGCGGCGGTCAGACCGGCGCCATCGCTTCACGCAACGATGCGGCCGACTCCACCGCGATCGCGTCCGGCGCAACGGCCCGCCGCGCGAGATGAATCCCCGCGAGCATGCAGCGCACCGACCCGCCGGCCAGCTCGATCGTCGGCACATCGAGCGGCAGCAGCCGCGCGGAGCGCTCGATCACCGTGCGCTGGTCGCGCGTGAGGCAATCGAACGCGCGCCGCGACAGCGCGAGCACACGCCCGTCCTTGCCCGACAATTCCAGCGTATTGCCCGCGAAATTCGCGATCTGCGATGGATCGAGCGCGATCACCGCGCGCCCCGTTTCGGTCAGGCGTTGCGCGATTTCTCCGCGACGCCGGCTGTCGGCGATCAGGTCGAGGCCCACCATCGCGAATTCGGTGGCGACGCTCATCATCACGTTCGTGTGATAGATCGCGCGCCCGTCGGCATCGGCCGTGTCGAAGCAGATCGGCTCGAAATTGAAATGCGTGCAGAAGCGTTCGAGCGCGACCGGATCGGCGCGGCGCGAGCGCGCGGTGTAAGCGATCCGCGCGACGTGGTCGAGCACCATCGCGCCGGTGCCTTCGAGGAACACGTCGTCGTATTCGAGGCCCGAGTAGTCGATCACGTCCTGCACGCGATATTCGGCCTTCAGCATCTCGATCACGTCCGCGCGCCGCTCGCGGCGGCGGTTCGGGCTGTACATCGGATACAGCGCGATATGGCCGCCCGGATGCGTCGAGAACCAGTTGTTCGGGAATACGGAGTCGGGCGTGTCGCGCTCGCCGTGGTCGTCGAATACGTGCACGCGCACGCCCGCATCGGCGAGCGTCTGCGCGGCGGCCGTGACTTCGTCGCGCGCGGCGGCCGATACCGACGGCAGGTCGGGCGTGCCGTTGCCGGCCGTGCGCTGGAAGGCGTTGTCGGCCGCGGTCTGCGGGTTCGGCAGGAAGCGGTGCGGCCGGATCATCACGACGGCGGCCGGCGCCTGGATCGATACGAGATTCATGACAGGCAGGAGCGAAGGGCAGAAAACGGGCGGCGCACCGGCCGCCCGGGCATCACGGTCAGCGCGCGAACGCGGCGACGGCTTCGGTCACGTATGCCGCGTGACCCTGCGCGATCGCGGCCGGATCGTCGATCAGCGCGAACAGGTTCTTCGGGTCGACGGCCGGCGGAATCAGCGCGATCTCGACGCCCGCGTTGTGCTGCTGCGCGAGCGCATACAGGTAGCGCAGCGCCGAATAATCCTCGAGCGCGAAGCCGACCGAGTCGAACACCGTGACTTCGTCCGCGCGTTCGCGGCCGGCCGTCTCGCGTTGCAGCACGCGCCACAGCTCGGTGACGGGGAAGTCGGCCGGCATCTGCTGGATCTCGCCCTCGATGCGCGACTGCGGCTCGAATTCGACGAACACGCGGCCCGCATGCAGCACGCCTGCTTCGAGCTCGGTCTTGCCCGGGCAATCGCCGCCCACGGCGTTCAGGTGCATGCCGGGCTCGATCATGTCGGCCGTGACGATCGTCGCGTATGCCTTGTCGGCGGTGACGGTCGTCACGATGTCGGCGCCGCGCACGGCGTCGACGGTCGATGCGGCACGCACGACGCGCAGTGCCGGGTACGCGGCGAGGTTCCGCACGAGCTTGTCGGTCGCGCGCGGATCGACGTCGAACACGCGGATTTCGTCGATGCCGAGCAGCGTGTGGAACGCGATCGCCTGGAATTCGCTCTGCGCGCCGTTGCCGATCAGCGCCATCGTGCGCGCGTCGGGGCGGGCGAGTACCTGTGCGGCGAGCACCGACGTGGCGGCCGTGCGCAGCGCGGTGGTGAGCGTGAGTTCGGCGAGCAGCAGCGGGTAGCCGGTGTCGACTTCGGCGAGCGCGCCGAACGCCATCACCGTGTGCATCCCGCGCGCGGCGTTGACGGGGTGGCCGTTCACGTACTTGAACGCGAACAGCGACGCGTTCGCGACGGGCATCAGTTCGATCACGCCGTCGCGCGAGTGACACGCGACGCGCGGCGACTTGTCGAAGTCGGCCCAGCGCAGGTAATCGGCGCGCAGCGTGTCGACGAGTTCGCGCAGGAACGTCGTGACGCCGGTGCTGGCGATCAGTCGGGCGGTGGCGGGAACGTCGAGGAAGCGGGTCATGCGTCTGTCTCCAAATTCTCAGTGCCGGTACGGATGTCCCTGGCGTTCTGGTCGACCGGGCGGTGCTTCGGCGCGGCTCGGGCTTGTATGGAAAGCGGCGGCGCGGCGTGTCCGGCCGGTCGATACGTCATTATTTCCGCGAGTCGAGCCAACAAAAAGACAGCAAAAGTGGCAGATTTATCGATAGACTTGGCAGAATGCCAATCCGATCTGGCACTTTGACAGGTTTCGCTGGCGCAGAATGCGCAGCCTCCGGCACGCTGGCGGCCGGTTCACGTTCAACAGGAAGCTCCGCCCATGATCACGCTCGACGATGTCGACCGGCAGCTCATCGCGCTGCTGCGCGACAACGCGCGACTGCCCGTCGTCGCGCTGGCGAAGGAACTGCGCGTCGCGCGCGCGACCGTGCAGAACCGGCTGACGCGGCTGGAGAAAAACGGCGTGATCGTCGGTTATACGGTGCGGCTCAAGCCGGCGGCGGAACGCCACCGGATCCGCGCGCTGATGTCGATCGCCGTGCAGGGCAACCGCGGCGCGGAAGTGGTGAAGGTGCTGCGCGGGCATCCGAACGTCACATCGATCCACAGTACCAACGGGCGCTGGGATCTCGTCGCCGAGCTGCATGCCGATTCGCTCGAGCACTTCGATCGCGTGCTCGGCGCGATCCGGTTGATCGACGGGATCGCGAATACCGAGACGAGTATCTTGCTGTCGACGCACAAGGCGTGACGCGGGCGGCGCCTGCGTCATGCTCTTTTTCGTGCGGTCAGGCGTTGGACGCCGGTTCCGGAAACACCGGCTCGCCCAGCGTCAGCATCAACCGGTTCGCCCACGCGAAGATCGCGACCGCGTGCGACAGGTCGAGAATCTCCTCATGGGTCAGCCCTTCGGCTTGCAGCGCGGCGATATCGCGCGCATCGACCGTTTCGGGCCGCTCCGTCAGTGCGATCGCATAACGCACGATCGCGCGTTCGCGCGCCGTCGTGCCGGCCGTCGCCGGGTCGTCGAATACCTGCTCGATCGCGTCGGTGCGTTTCGCGAGCTGCGCGAAGCGCTGCGCATGCACGGATGCGCAATACACGCAGCCATTCACGCGCGACACGGCCGTGCTGGCGAGTTCGCGCTCGGCGCGCGACAGCCCGCCGGGGCCGTACATGATCGCGTTGAACACGCCCGAGCGTTGCCGCAGGATCTCGGGCAGATGGACGAGCAGCAGGTAATAGTCGGATGTCTTCGCTTGCGGGTGGCTCGCGTCGAGCACGGCCAGCTGCTCGGGCGTCGCGGCATCGAGCGAAACGGTGTCGAGCCAGGCGCGCCAGCCGAGCGTGTCGGACGTGAAGCCGTGGGCGGTCGTCGTCATGCGGCCTCCGTTGCAGTGCGTGCCTGAAGCGCCTGCGCGGCGACGGCGACGCGCAACTGGTACGCGACGAACGCCACGAGCTGCGACAGCGCGACGATCGCGGGCGTCGTGAGCCCGGCCGACTTCAGCGCGTCGAGATCGGACGGGCGCGCATCGACAGGGGCGAGCGTCAGCAGGCGCGCATGCGCCAGGATCGCGCCGATGCGTCGAGGCAGCGCATCGAACGCATCGGCATCCGCGCGTGCGATATCGTCGAGCGTGCCGCCCGCGTCGATCAGCCGCGCGCGATAGGTGTCGGTCAATGCCGGCGCCTTCGATTTGTGCGCGACATACCGGGCCGTGTGCAGTCTTTCGATCAACGAAAGATCGGGCAGCGCGGGATCGAACAGGGCAGCCTCGCTCAGCCGCGTATGAAGCAGCACCTTCTCGCGTGCGCGGCGCAGTGCGGCGATCGCGTCGCCGTCGTGCAGGCCGGCCACCGCATCGATCGTGTCCGGCGCATCGGCCGGCGTGATGGATTCAGTCATCGTTCAGGATTCCTTCGTCGTTTATGTGGTCGATCGGCGAGCGCTCATGCATCGGCGTCGCGCCACTCGTCGCCTTGCAGTTCCGCGTTCGCGTATGCGACGAGCGCGTCGTAGTGGCGATCGCGATCCGCGTCGAACAGCCGGCTCGCGATGCCGCGCGCGAGCCGCTCGGCGCCCGCGCTGATCGCCGGGATATCGCCGGACAGCTTGCCGTGGCTCAGGCTCGCCGCATGGTTGAAGCAATGGATTCGCGTGACGGCCGGGCATGCGCCGGGCTCGCGTTCCTGGAACGAGAATGCGGGGCCGAGATCGGGTGACTCCGCGAGTTCGTCGAGCCACAAACCCGGTGCCGGCCGATAACGATCCTTCCAGCGCCGCACGTGCGAGCCGAACGACGCGAATTCCGCGCGCGTCGTCCAGTCCGAATGAAAGCCCGTCGCGAAGATCAGGAAATCGACGGTGTAGCGCCCGCGCGGCGTCGTCACGTCGAGGCCGTCCGCATGTTCGGCGAGCGTCTCGATCGGGCTGCCCGCATGAAAATGCGCATGCTCATGGCGCGACACGCGCAGCACGCTGTCGCGCGGCGGCGGTGTCTGCGACGTCAGCGCGTAGTGCATGAAGCGCCACTTCGTCGCGTCGTCGAGATCGGCATAGCCGTGCACGAGCCCGGGGCTGCCGATGCCCGTCAGCTTGTTGATGCGCGGAATGTCCGCGCGGCGGAAAAACAGGTCGACGCGTGCGGCGCCGGCTTCGAGCGCGGTACCTGCGTTGTCGAACGCGGACGCGCCCGCGCCGACCACGCCGATGCGCTTGCCCGCGAGCGCCGCGAAGTCGATCGGCTCGGACGAATGCGCCCAACGCGCGCGCGGCGCGCGGTGCGCGACGGGCGGCACGTACGGGCCGCCGAGCCCGTCGCGGCCGGTCGCGAGCACGACGTGCCGCGCGAGCAGCGTCTGCGCTTCGCCGTTGCCGCGCACGTCGAGCGCGAGCAGGCCGTCGTCGCGCGGGCGCAGCGCGACGAGCGTGGTGTCGTTGCGCACCGGCAGGTCGAGCACGCGCCGGTACCAGCGCAGGTAATCCATCCATTGCGTGCGCGGAATCTTGTAGAGCGCGTCCCATGCATCGCGGCCGTATTGCGCTTCGAACCAGGCGCGGAACGTCAGCGCGGGCAGGCCGAGCGCAGGGCCCGCGAGCTGCTTCGGCGAGCGCAGCGTGTCCATCCGCGCGAACGTGACCCATGGCCCTTCGTAACCGGCGGGCGCGCGGTCGATCACGCACTGGTTGTCGATGCCGAGCAGGCGCAGTTCGGCGGCCGCCGCGAGCCCGGCCATGCCGCCGCCGACGATCGCGACGTCGAGCACGCGTGTGCCGTCGGCGTCGCGCGGCGGCACCCACGACGGCGCGGGCAGGTCGAGCCAGCGCAGGTCTTGAGCGAGCCGGGTTTCGAGTGCGTGGAGTGCATCGGCGGGCATCGTCATGCGGCCTCCGGGCGCGTGCGGCGCGATCGTGTCGTGCGTGGCGGGCTGGAAGGGCGTGAAGGATCTGAAGGACGTGACGGGCGCCCGGCACGCAGCCGGTCGCCGCGCAGCAGCGCGTCGTGCGCGGCGGCCTCGTGAAAGATCACGTCGTCGAGCAGGGTGCGCGTCGTACGGTGCAGCGCGTCGAGCAGCGCATCGACGGCCGCCGTGCGCGCCTTGCCGGCCGGCGTCGCGACGCCGAACGCGAACGGGATGTCGACGTCGAGCGGGCGGGCGACGACGCCGTCCACCGGCAGGGCGACACCGGTGGCCGGATCGACGATGCCGATCCCGATGCCGGCACGCGCGGCCATCACCGCATTCAGCGACGCATTGGTTTCGATGAAGACGCGTGCGTCGACCCGCGCGGCCGCGAATGCCGCATCGATCCGCTGGCGCAGCCGGTGCCGGTTCGCGACCGTCACGATGCGGCGGCGCGCGAGATCGCGCAGCGCGATGCGCGGCTGCGCCGCGAGCGGGTCGCCGGCGGGCAGCACGGCGACGCACGGCGTCTGCGCGATCCAGTGCACGTCGAGCCCCGCATGCGCCATCGGCAGCGTGACGACGCCGATGTCGGCCGTGCCGGCCAGCACCTCGTGCACGACATGCTCGGCCGATTCGCTGCGCAACTGGTAGTGCGGCGCCTGCGCGTCGTCGGGCAGGCCCGCGAGCGCGGCCGGCACGAGCGTCGCCGCGAGCGAAGGCGTCGCCGCGATGCGCACGGGTTCGGCGGTTTCGTCGCCGAGCGCCCGTGCGCGCGCCTCGATCGCACGCAGGCCGACCAGCGAGCGCTCGACTTCCTCGTAGAGCAGGAAGGCACGCCGTGTCGGCGTGACGCGCGGGCCGTGCCGGTCGAACAGCGCGTAGCCGAGATCGGCTTCGAGCTCCTGGATCTGCCGCGTGACGGCCGGCTGCGAGCGGCCGAGCAGTTCGCCCGCACCGGTCACGCTGCCGGCCGACATGACCGCGGAAAACGCTTCGAGTTGATGCAGCTCCATGACACCTTCCGATGATGCGATTTGCGCATTGTAGGAGTGTGAGCATGCGTGATTCATATAATGAATTTTGCTATCGACAGCGCGAAAACTGCGAAGCGCAGGATCGTCGCGATGGCCGGACGGGCGCGCGGGCACATCGGTGGCGACGCGTGACATACCGGAAACGCCAATCGAATCAACGCGATGCGATGCGTGCCGCCTCATCGCGCGCGGCGGCGCGTGCAGGCGCCCCTTCGCGGGCGTCGCCGGCTTCGCGCCGCGCCCGATATCGATATACGCAAAACTTCGTTGGATCGTCCTGAACCGGATGGTTACATGCCCTCACTCTTTTCGACTGACTGAAGCTGGGGGACGCATGAACGTTTCGGGGAACGACGCACGCGGCGCATGGCGGCGCGTGCTGGGCACGGTGGCGGCGCTCGCTGCCGCATGGGGCTTGTCGACGGGCGGCGCGCTCGCGGCGGGCGTATCGGGCGAGCCGGTGGTGATCGGCGTGAGCGGGCCGCTCACGGGCCAGGACGCGCAATACGGCGAACAATGGAAGCGCGGCTTCGATCTCGCGCTCGACGAGATCAACGGCAGTGGCGGCATCCATGGCCGGCCGCTCGCGATCGACTTCCAGGACAGCCGCAGCGACCCGCGCCAGGCCGTCGCGATCGCGCAGAAGTTCGTCGCCGATCCGCGCATCGCGATCGAGCTGGGCGACTTCTCCAGCGCGACGTCGATGGCCGCATCGCCGATCTACCAGCGCGGGCAGCTGATCCAGTTCGGCTTCACGAACTCGCACCCGGACTTCACGAAAGGCGGCGATTATCTGTGGAGCACCGCGCTGAGCCAGGCCGAGGAGCAGCCGCTGCTCGCGCGCTACGCGGTGAAGGAGCTCGGCTTCAAGCGGATCGCGGTGCTGTACCTGAACACCGACTGGGGGCGCACCAGCAAGGACATCTTCGCGAAGGCGGTGGCCGGGCTCGGCGCGCAGGTCGTCGCGGCCGAAGGCTACCAGCCGGCGGAGAAGGATTTCCGTTCGACGCTCGTGCGCATCGGCGAATCGAAGCCCGATTCGATCGTGCTGATCTCGTACTACGCGGACGGCGCGCAGATCGTGCGGCAGGCGCGCACGTCGGGCGTCACGCTGCCGATCGCGGCGGTCGGCTCCGTGTATTCGCCGAAATTCCTCGAGCTGGGCGGCGCGGCCGTCGATGGTGTGTATACCGAATCGAATTTCTTCCCGGCCGAACCGCGCCCCGAGGTGCAGGCGTTCGTGCAGCGCTATCGCGCGAAATTCCATGCCGATCCCGATTCGTTCGTCGCGCGCGCATACGACGCGCTGATCCTGTCGGCGGAAGTGCTGCGCCGCTACGGCACGACGCGCCAGGCCGCACACGACGGCTTCGCGAAAATCAGCGACGTGCCGAGCGTGATCTTCGGCAAGGTGCGTTTCGATCCGCAGACGCGCCGCGTCGCGGGCGCGCGCACCGTGTATCTCGTCGTGAAGCAGGGGCAGTGGGCGCTGTGGGACGGCGCGAAACCGCAGCTCGCCGCGCGCTGACCCCGAACCGCATGCACGTGACGGACGCATCGTGATGGCTTCCTGGCTCGACTACACGCTCAACGGCCTCATCGTCGGCAACATCTACGCGCTGCTCGCGGTCGGGCTCGCGTTGATCTTCGGCGTGTCGCACCTGATCAACTTCGCGCACGGCTCGGTGTACATGGTCGGCGCATTCATCGGCTGGCTGTGCCTGACGCGCTTCGGGCTGCCGCTGCCGGTCGCGCTCGCGGCGGTCGTCGTCGGCTGCGGCGCGCTCGGCGTCGCGATCGAGCGGATCGGGCTGCGGCCGCTGCGCCACGCGGCGCGCATCGCGCCGCTGCTCGCGACGATCGGCATCAGCTTCATCCTCGACCAGCTCGCGCAGCTCGCGTTCGGCGCGGACCCGCGCGCGGTGCCGACGCCGCTGCCGGACTGGCACGTGCGGATCGCCGGCGCGACGCTCGGCTCGCTCGACCTGCTGATCGCCGGCATCGGCATCGCGGCGGCCGCGCTGCTGTACGGCTTCCTGCGTTTCACGCGGCTCGGCTGGGCCGTGCGCGCGACCGCGCAGGATCGCGACGCGGCGCTGCAGATGGGCGTCGACGTCGACCGCGTGAACCAGACCGTGTTCGCGATCGCGTGCGCGCTCGGCGGCGTGAGCGGGCTGCTGGTCGGCATGTACTACAACAGCATCGACCCGGCGATGGGTTTCCAGGCGACGCTGAAAGGCGTGGTCGCGCTGCTGATCGGCGGGCTCGGCAACGTGCCGGGCGCGATCGCCGGCAGCCTGCTGCTCGGTCTCGTCGAAAGCTACGGCGTCGCGCTGTTCGGCACCAGCTATCGCGACCTGTTTGCGTTCGGGCTGCTGATCGTGTTTCTCGTGTGGCGGCCGAACGGCTTGTTCAGCGCGAACCGCGCGCTGCCGCCGGAACCGATGACGGGCACCTTCCTCGCGGCCGCGAAAGCCGTGCGCGTGCCGTGCCCGGTGCTCGTCGCGCTGATCGCATTGGCCGCCGTGCTGCCGTGGCTCGGCGCGTCGCCGTACGTGCTGCAGACGCTGACCAACGCGTGGCTGTACGGGCTGCTCGCGCTGAGCCTCACGCTCGTCGCGGGCGCGGTCGGGCAGATCTCGCTCGGCCACGCCGCGCTGCTCGTGATCGGCGCGTACGCGTCGGCGCTGCTGTCGTCGGATCTCGGCTGGTCGCCGGCCGTGACGATCCCGTGCGCGGGTGTCATCACGGCCGTGCTCGGCACGCTGCTCGTCTATCCGGCGTTTCGCTTGCGCGGGCACTACGTGTCGATCGCGACGCTCGGCATCGGCGAAGTGGTGAGCCTCGTGATCCTGAACTGGGATGGCCTCACGCGCGGCCCGCTCGGCATCACCGGTATCGCGCCGCTGCCGTGGGCGAGCACCGCGCGCGCCGCGTACTGGTTCACGTTCGCGGTGCTCGTCGCGTTCGCACTCGTGCAGGTGCGGCTGCTGCGCTCGCATCTCGGCCGCACGCTGCGCGCGGTGCGCGAGGACGACGTTGCCGCGCGCGCACACGGCATTGCGCCGAACCGCTACAAGGCGATCGCATTCGCGGTAGGCGGCGTCGCGGCCGGCGTGAGCGGCGGCATTGCCGCGCACCTTTACAGCTACATCAATCACCAGACCTTCGATTCGCAGGTGTCGATCCTCGCGCTGACGATGGTGATCCTCGGCGGGCTCGGCAACGTGCTCGGCGGCATCGTCGGCGCGATCGCGCTGATCGGGCTGCCGGAGCTGTTCCGCTGGGCGGCCGATTACCGGATGCTGATCTACGGCCTCGTGCTGCTGCTGCTCGTCCGGTTCCGGCCGCAGGGCCTGCTCGGCACGGTGTGAGGAGGAACGCGATGACCACCAATCGACCCTTGCTCGACGTGCAGGGCCTGACGCGCCGCTTCGACGGCGTGACCGCGCTCGACGGTGCGAGCCTGACACTCGCCGACGGCGAGCTGCTGAGCGTGATCGGCCCGAACGGCGCGGGCAAGTCGACGCTGTTCAACCTGATCGCGGGCGCCGACCGGCCTGACGCCGGCCGTGTGACGTTCGACGGCCGCGACATCACGGGCACGGCGCCCGAGCGCCTCGCGGCGCTCGGCATCGCACGCACGTTCCAGCACGGCCGCGTGTTCGGCAACCTGAGCGTGCTCGACAACGTGCTGATCGGCGCGCATGCGCGGCTGCGTGCGGCGCGGCCGGGCTGGCCCGCGCTCGGCGCGGCGGCCGAGGTGTGGCGCGCGCTCGTGCGGCCCGCGTCGGTACGACGCGAGGAAGCGGCGCTGCGCGACGAGGCGCGCGACATCATCGCCGGGTTCGGCGAACGGCTTACGCCGCGCATCGATCATCCGGCGCACAGCCTGTCGTATGCGAACCGGCGGCGCGTGGAGATCGGCCGCGCGCTCGCGCTGCATCCGCGCCTGCTGCTGCTCGACGAACCGACGGCCGGGATGAACGAGACGGAGACAGCCGAAATGCTGCAACTGATCCAGTCGCTGAAGGCGCGCGGCCTGACGATCCTGCTGATCGAGCACAAGCTCGAACTCGTGATGCGCGTGTCCGACCGCGTGATGGTGCTCGACAACGGCGTGAAGATCGCCGAAGGCGCGCCGCGTGACGTGCGGCACGATCCGCACGTGATCGAGGCATACCTCGGCCGCCGCCATGCGGGCGGCACGCCGGCCGACCGGGCGGCGCAGGCAGCCGCATGACCGAC
This sequence comes from Burkholderia sp. AU4i, assembly GCF_000466765.1. Classification (NCBI taxonomy): domain Bacteria; kingdom Pseudomonadati; phylum Pseudomonadota; class Betaproteobacteria; order Burkholderiales; family Burkholderiaceae; genus Burkholderia; species Burkholderia sp. AU4i. Next base: position 30,897 of record NZ_ASSI01000047.1, read on the forward strand.
ACTTATTCCGGATTGCGAATGAACATGACCGATGCGCTGCTGAAACTCGAACACCTCGACACGTTCTACGGGCCCGTGCAGGTGCATTTCGACGTGAACTTCGAAGTCGGTCGCGGCCAGATCGTCAGCCTGCTTGGCGGCAATGCGAGCGGCAAGTCGACCACGATGAAGCTGATTCTCGGGCTGATGCGGCCGAAGCGCGGCATCGTGCGCTTCGACGGCGACGACGTGACGGCGCTCACGACGCCGCAGCGCGTGCGGCGCGGGATCGCGGCCGTGCCCGAGGCGCGGCGGCTGTTCGGCGACATGAGCGTGCGCGAGAACCTGCTGATGGGCGCGTACACGCGCGGCGACCGCACGGCGGTGGCGGAGGACTACGCACGCGTGCTCGACCTGTTTCCCCGCGTGCGCGAGCGGCTGACGCAGCGGGCGGGCACGCTGTCGGGCGGCGAGCAGCAAATGCTGGCGATGGCGCGCGCGCTGATGGCGCGGCCGAAGCTAATCTGCATGGATGAACCGACGATGGGGTTGTCTCCGCTTTACGTCGACAAGGTGCTCGAACTGATCGATGCGATCAACAAGCAGGGCGTGACCGTGTTCATGGTCGAACAGAACGCGAGCCTCGCGCTGGAGATCGCGCATTACGGGTACGTGCTGCAGACCGGGCGCGTCGTGCTCGAAGGCCCGGCGAGGGCGCTGCTCGACGACGAGCGGATCAGGGACGCGTATCTCGGCGGCGAGGTCGCGGCCTGATCGCGCGATCCGGGCCGGGGGCGCGGCGGTGCATGGCCCGCCCGCGCACCCGCCGCTTCAACGGAAGATAAACGCGACGACCGCGTCGCAATGCGCATCGATCGCTTTCTCGTCGAGCGCGTCGATGCCGTGCGCGTAGCGCATTTCCGCGGTCAGCAGGTACGGCACCTGCGCGATCGCGGTAATCATGTACAGCAGCACGACCGGGTCGATCCGCGCGAGCCCGTCGGTCGTTTCGCTGACGTAGCGCACCAGCGGCACCGAGCGATCGTGGCGCGGCCGCACGAAGGTTTCCGCCATCCACTTCAGGCGTTCCGAATCGCGATTGGCCTCCTGCATCATCAGCCGCGCGTGCTCGGGATGCGCGGCGCAATAGCGCACGTAGTTGCGGATGTACTGCTTGACGGCGTCGATCGAGAACGTGTCCGACGCCGGGTCCGGCAACGCGACGCCTTCCATGAACCGGTCGAACAGCTGCGTCACGCTGGCGCGCCACAGGTTCTCCTTGTTGCCGAAGTAGTAGCGGATCATCGCGTGGTTCACGCCTGCCGCGTCCGCGATGTCGCGCAGGCTGACCGCGTCGAAACCGCGGGTCGAGAACTGTTCGAGCGCGATCCCCAGAATGTCAGAACGGGTCTGCTCGCTGCGTTCCTGCTGTGCCTGCCTTGCAATCTGCATCTGTCCTGTCCTTGATCGAATCCCCGGATTGTGCCGTCCGCGCGGATCGGCCGCAACGGGCCGTCCCGACCCGCTGCCGCGCGCCGGGGGCGACCTCCTGGCCCGCCCGGGTCGGGGAAAACCCCGTCGTCGTTGCCGCCTTTACCCGCTTGACACTCACGCTCAAAACAATAATTATCCACTCGGATAATTATTTGGCGGAAACAGTTCGGCTGGCGGTGCAAGCGTGGTGTCGGCCGGTCCCATTCATACGAAGTAACGCGTGATGACATCCTCGACTCGACTGCAGACCCCCATCGAATCCCCGGCCGCCGAGAGCATGGCGCCGGCGGATTGTCCCGACGCCCGTGCGCGGGAGACCGAAGCCCGCATGACCGAAGACGAGCGGTTTTCGCTGCTCTACAGCCTGATGGTGCGCGTGTTCGGCCGCACCGGCCGCGAGCCGCGCGTGCCGGCCGACCTGCCCGTCATCGCCGGCTACGTCCCCGGCGTGCCGCGCCTCGGCGTGCCGGCGCTGAAGCTGGCCGACGCCAGCCTCGGCCTGCGCCATACCGAAACCGCGGACGAGCGCGCGACCGCGTTCCCGGCCGGCCTGGCGCTCGGCGCGACCTTCGATCCGGCGCTGGCGCGCACGATGGGCGCGGCGATCGGCAAGGAGGCACGCGCACGCGGCTTCAACGTCGCGCTGGGCGGCGGCATCAATCTGGTGCGCGACGTGCGCAACGGTCGCAACTTCGAATACGTATCGGAAGATCCGCTGCTGTCCGGGCGGATCGGCGGCTGCGTGGTGGCCGGCACGCAGCGCGAGGGCGTGATCGCGCTGCTCAAGCACGTGTCGCTCAATGCGAGCGAGACCAACAAGTTCTTCCTGAACGCCGTGATCGATCCGGATGCGCATCGCGAGAGCGACCTGCTCGCGTTCCAGATCGCGATCGAGGCGGGCGATCCCGGCGCGCTGATGACCGCGTACAACCGGGTCAACGGCGAGTACACGAGCGGCAACCGGCATCTGATGCAGGACGTCGTCAAGGACGCGATGGGCTTCAAGGGCTGGATCATGTCGGACTGGCGCGCGGTGTACGGCTGGGAGTCCGCGCTCGCGGGCCTCGACCAGCATTCGGGCGCGCAGCTCGACGAGGCCGAGTGGTTCAACGAGCCGCTGCGGCGCGCGTACGACGAAGGCAAGGTGCCGCCGGCACGCATCGGCGAGATGGTGACGCGCATCCTGCGTTCCTGTTATGCGGTCGGCATCGATCGCGAGCGCGCGCCGGAGCCGGTCGATTTCGCCGCGCACGACGCGATCGCGCTGCAGATCGCCCGCGAGGGCATCGTGCTGCTGAAGAACGAACGCGAGGTGCTGCCGCTCGCGCAAACGGCGCGGCGCATCGCGGTGATCGGCGGTTTCGCGCAGGCGGGCGTGCTGTCCGGGTCGGGCTCCAGCCAGGTGATGCCGCACGGCGGTTATGCGGCGGTCGTGCCGATGCGCAGCCATCCGCTGCTCGGGCCGACCGCGATGTGCATCGGCGGCGCGTCGCCGCTCGCGGCGCTGCGTGCGCAACGGCCGGACGCGATCGTCGAATACGACAGCGGCGCGCACGTCGCGGACGCGGTCGCGCTCGCGCGCCGCGCCGACGTCGTGATCGTCAATGCCATCCGTCACGAAGGCGAGCGTTTCGATTGTCCGGACATGACGCTGCCGTTCGGCCAGGATGCGCTGATCGACGCGCTGGCGCGCGCGAACGCCAATACGGTCGTCGTGCTGCAGACCGGCAACCCGGTCGCGATGCCGTGGAGCGGCGAAGTCGCCGCGATCGTGCAGGCGTGGTATCCGGGGCAGGCGGGCGCGCAGGCGATCGCCGAGATCCTGACGGGGCGCGTCAATCCGTCGGGCCGGCTGCCGGTCACGTTTCCGGCCGATGTCGCGGATACGCCGCATCCGGCGCTGCCGGGTGCCGATGTCGAACTCGGCACGCCGATCGACGTGCACTACCACGAGGGCGCGGAGGTCGGTTATCGCTGGTTCGCGAAGACGGGGCGGTCGCCGCGTTTCGGCTTCGGTTTCGGGTTGAGCTATACGCGCTTCGCGTACGACGACCTGCGGCTCGAAGGCGGCGACACGGTAACGGCGCGTTTCACGGTGACCAACACGGGCACGCGCGACGGCGACGACGTGCCGCAGCTCTACCTGACGGATGCATGCGGCGAGTCGCGCATGCGGCTGCTCGGTTTCGAGCGCGTGACGCTGCGCGCGGGCGAATCCGTCCGTGTGTCGCTGAAGGTCGATCCGCGCCTGCTGGCCCGGTTCGACGGACAGGCCGGACAGTGGCGGATCGACGGTGGCACGTATCGCATCGCGCTGGCGCATGCGGCGACCGATCACGCGATCGTCGGGGCGGTGCAGCTCGACGGGCGGGTGTTCGGGCGCTGAGCGGACGGCGGCGGACGATGAATGGAGAGGTTATGGACGAATTGATGGTTGTATCGGCCCGCAAAACGGGCAACCGGTATCTCGGCGTGACGTTGACGGTCGCCTTCGTCGGCGTCTGGCTGGCGATGTTGCCGTATCCGATGGTGATCCTGCCGATGCTGGCGGAACGAATCTCGCCGACCGACAAGGCAGCCGTGCTGGCGCGGGCACTCGGCATCGGCTCGTTCATCGGCTTGATCGCGCAGCCGATCTTCGGTGTGCTGAGCGATCACACGCGCTCGCGCTGGGGCATGCGCAAGCCGTGGATTCTGGGCGGCATGCTGGGCGGGCTCGGTGCGATGGCCGTCATGGCGACCGCTCGCACACCCGCGCAGCTCGCGCTCGGATGGGGACTGATGGCGTTGACCTTCAATTCGACCTTGAGCGGTCTCAACGCGGTGCTGCCGGATCAGGTCCGGTCCGAAAAGCTCGGCGTCTATTCGTCGCTCGTCGGATTCACGCCGCCGATCGGTGTGTTGCTGGGCGTCGGGATTGCGAGGCAACTGGCGCCCGACCTCGTTTCGATCGCGCTGGTACAGGGGGCGATCGCGCTGGTGGCGATTGTCTGCTTCGTCATGCTGACCAACGACCGGACGCTGGATGCCGGCCACGTGAAACCGTTGCAGTGGCGGCAACTGGCGGCGAGTTTCTGGACCAATCCGGTCAGGCATCCCGACTTCGCGATCGCGTGGCTGTCGCGTGCGCTGGTGCTGTTCGGCGTAAGCAGCCTGCAGTACTACCTGCTGTTCTATCTGCGCGACCGGCTCGGCCTGTCGACGAAAGAGACGCCGCACGCGATGTTCCTGTGCCTGCTGGTGGCCACGACGGCCATGACGGCCAGCGCACTGGTGTTCGGTCGCCTGTCGGATCGGCTGCGGCGCCGCAAGGTCTTCGTGATCGGGGCCGGCATCGGGATGGCGCTCGGATTTCCGGTGCTCCTGTGCTGCACGACGTTCCCGCAATTGCTGGTCGTGATCGCGTGGATCGGCGTGGCGCAGGGCGCGTATCTGGCCGTCGACCTCGCGCTGGTGACCGAAGTGCTGCCCGATCGTAATGCCGCGGCAAAGGACATGGGCGTGTTCCATCTCGCGAACGTCGTGCCGCAGTTGTCCCTGTCCCTTCTCGCCACCTGGCTGACGGGGCCGGGCGGTGCGATCCGCTTCGACGCGCTGTTCATCGCGGCAAGTTGCGCGGTGTTGCTCGGCGGGATCGTCATCGCCGCGATCAGGTCGGTTCGTTGACCTCGACGCGTATTTTTCCAACGGATATTTCATGAACACGAAGCCCAATTTCGTCATCATCGTCGCGGACCAGTTGCGTGCCGACTGCGTTCACGCGGTCCATCCCGCGACGCCCGTCCTCACACCGAACCTGGATCGGCTCGCCGCCGGCGGTGTCGCATTCACACAGGCATTCGGACAACACAGTGTCTGTTCACCGTCGCGCGTGTCGTTCCTGTCGGGACAGTATCCGCACGTGGCCGGCCATCGCACGCTCGGTTACCTGCTGGGGCCGGACGAGCCGAATTTCCTGCGCGTCTTCAAGGAAAACGGCTATCACGTCGCGATGGCAGGCGGTCGCGGCGACTCGTTCGCGCCCGGCGCGACCGAGCGTTCGGCGCACGAGTATGGTTTCCTGCCGGAGGAGACGCGGCGAAGCGCGGCGGAATTCCTGCAGAGCAAGACAAAGGGAGATCCAACCGACCCGATGGTGCGCGCGTTCTTTCGGGGGCAGCGTTCGCAGGAGCAGGCCGCGATCGAATACGACGAAGTGGTGATCCGCACGGCGGAGCATTGGCTTGCCGCTCCGCCCCGCGAGCCGTGGGTGCTGTATGTCCCGCTGTTCGCGCCGCATCCGCCGTTCGAAGCGGAGGAGCCGTGGTTCTCGATGTACGACCGCGCCGCGGTGCCCGAGCGTGCCGTCGGCAGTGGCCGGATGCCGGCGTATGTCGATGCGCTGTCCAGCGCGCATGGATGGGACCAGCTGACCGATGCGCAATGGCGGGAACTGCGCGCCGTGTACTACGGCATGGTGTCGAGACTCGATCATCATGTCGGCCGCGTGATGGACGCGGCTGCCCGGGCCACGGAGCCGGAGCGCCTGATCACCACGTTCTTTTCGGACCACGGTGAATACCTCGGGGATTTCGGGCTCGCCGAGAAGTGGCCGTCGGGCGTGCACGAATGCCTGTTGCGCAATCCGCTGATCGTATCGGGCGCGTCCGGGCCTGAGGTGGCCGGCACGACCTCGAGCGCGATGGTCGAGATGATCGACGTGTTTCCCACGCTGCTCGAGCTGGCGGGGCTGGAAGCGACGCATGCGCACTACGGGAAGAGCTTCGCACCCTGCCTTCGGGCGGCCGGGGAGACGCATCGTGAGCAGGTGTTCAGCGAGGGCGGCTTCCTGACCCGGGAAGTCGACCATTTCGAGCAGGCCGGCTTTCCGTACGACATCAAGGCGAAGCTGCAAAGCGGGCAACCGGAGACCGTGGGCAAGGCCGCGGTCATACGGACGCCGGAATGGACGTACGTGTGGCGCCTTTACGAGGCGCCCGAGCTGTATCGACGCACGACCGATCCGAGCGAGACGACGAACCTGGCCGGCCAGCCGGAGTATGCCGACATCGAGGCCGGGCTGCTGGAGCGCCTGTTGCGCTGGCAAGTCGAGACGTCTGACGTCCTGCCCGCCTCGAAAGGCTCCCGTTTCCCGCCGGTCGATTTGCCGCGACCCGGCGAGTGGAGTGCGCAGGAAGATCGATAGGCAATAACCGGGCGCGAAGGCGGTACGTTCACTACGCATTCGCGCCCGGCTCGCACGGGCTCGGAGAAGCCAGGCGAGATGTAGTCCGGTTGAACGTGCAATTTAATAAGGATGATTAATTATTGGAGGAGCGGTGCGGTGAGGAGACTGACATTAGGCATGGTTGCGCTGGTGATTGGCGGAAGCGCGCACGCGCAGTCGAGCGTGACGCTGTTCGGCACGCTCGGCGGCGGTGTTCGATGGACCGATGGCGGGAAGGGCGGGCAACAGGTTGGCTTCGACAACAATCCGATTGCGGGCAATACCCTCGGTTTCACGGGCAAGGAGGACCTGGGCGGCGGAGTGAGAGCCGTGTTCCTGCTGCAGAGCGGCTTCAACCTGGGCACCGGTGCGTTGAAATCGTCGAGTACGCTTTTCTCGCAGCGGGCGTACGTCGGGCTGGAGGGGGGATTCGGCCGGCTGACGCTCGGGCGCCAGCTGAACGCCGCCGAAGATATCGGCGTTCAACTCGATCCGAACCAGGCCAATGGCTCGACGCTTGCGATGACGCCCGGCATTGTCTGGGGCGGCAATTTCTTTACGCTCGATGCCCGCTTCAACAACACGGTCAAATACGTCGGCCGACTCGGCGGGTTTGCGCTGAGAGCAAGCTATTCGCCGGGCGGCGTGGCCGGCGACTGGCACACGGGTACGAATCTGTCCGTCGGCGCCAGTTATCAGTTCCGCTCGCTGCTGCTGGCGGCCGCGTACCAGAAGACCTACAGCGCCACCACCAACCAGTGGGCGAAAACCGCGATGGGCGGCGCGACGTGGCAACTCGGGCCGACGCGGCTGTACCTGAGCTACAGCACGCTGGCGGTTTCCGCGGCGAGCGCGGCCGGCAGCGAGCGGCGCGACAACATTCCCGGGGTCGGCATCGTCTACCAGATCACGCCGACGTTGCAGTTCACCGGCGCCACCTATTACGACATGGCCAGCAACCTGAAAAACGTTGCCGGGGCGGATGGCCGGAAGATGACCTCGTACGCGATGCTCGAATATTTCCTGTCGAAACGGTCGGAACTCTATGTGGAGTTCGACCGGAACGGCTTCTCGGGGGCCTACAAGAAGGATCCGACGAACGTGTCGGCACTGAATCTGCGTCCGGACGGGCGCACGGTGAGCGGTGTATCGATCGGCGTCATGACGCAGTTCTAGAGATATTGCCCATGGCGTCGCGGCGCATGAAGCGCCGCATTGCCGGGGCATCACGGGAGAAACGACATGCAGGTTGGCAGAACGGGATGCCGCTACGTTGCGGCAGCGATGATCGCATTGAGTGCGCTGAGCGCGGCGGCTCAGGAATCGCAGGGTGGCGCGGCATCGACGCCGGACGCGGTATCGGCGGCATCGGCGGTAGCGTCGGCGTCGGCATCGGGCAGCGAGTCGCGCAAGGCGACGAAGGCGGCCGATCGCAAGTTGCGCAAGCAGGTGGCAGGCGTGCTGGCGCGAACGAAGCGTCTCGATGCGAGCCGTCTGCTCATCTTCGCGAAGTCCGGCGTCGTCACGCTGTCCGGCGAGGTGGCCGATGCCGAGCAGGCCGCGCTGGCCGTGTCGGCCGCGCAGCGCGTGCCGGGTGTCGGCGAGGTACGCAATCGGCTGCGCATCAGTCCGCAGACCCGGTAAGACGGGCACCCTTTGAATCATCGCGTGCGTTGCATCGGGCATGACGGCACGACCGTTCCGGCGGCGAAACACGCGTGAACGAGGCAGCCACGCACAGCGCATCAAACGTAGAGTGAATTGAACCGGTCATGAAAGCCATACTCGTGATGTACGACAGCCTGAATCGGCACATGCTGCCGCCGTACGGCAACACCTGGGTCCACGCGCCGAATTTTCAGCGGCTCGCCGATCGCAGCGCGACTTTCGACAACTGCTATATCGGCAGCATGGCCTGCATCCCGGCGCGCAGGGAACTGCATACCGGGCGCTACAACTTTCTGCATCGCAGCTGGGGGCCGCTGGAGCCGTTCGACGATTCGATGCCGGCCATGCTCCGCAAGAAAGGCATTCATGCCCATCTGGCGAGCGATCATCCGCATTACTGGGAAGATGGCGGCGCGACCTATCACACGCGATACAGCAGCTGGGAATTCTTCCGGGGGCAGGAGGGCGATCCATGGAAGGCGGAGCTCGGGCCGCCTCCGATGCCGGCCCGGCTCAAGGGCGCGTTGAAGGAGAGCGCCGCGCGGCAGGATTTCGTGAACCGCCAGTATTACCCGACCGAGGATCTTCATCCGCAAACGCTGACGTTCGATGCGGGCGAAGCGTTCCTGAGAAAAAATCACGACAAGGATTCGTGGTTCCTGCAGATCGAGACATTCGATCCGCACGAGCCGTTCGCCAGCTATCCGAAGTATCGCGACCTTTACCCGGGCGATCGAGGCGACGCGCACTTCGACTGGCCGCCCTACGGCCCCGTCTCCGCCGGCGAGACGGACGGCGACATGCGTACCGCGCAAGCCGGGTACGCCGCGCTCGTGTCCATGTGCGACCGTTCGCTCGGGCGGGTTCTCGACCTGATGGACGAGCTCGATCTGTGGCGCGACACGATGCTGATCGTGTGCACCGACCACGGGTACATGCTCGGCGAACACGGATGGTGGGCGAAGACGGTCCAGCCGTGGTTCAACGAACTCGCCAACACACCGCTGTTCATCTGGGATCCGCGCTGCCGTCGGGCAGGCGTGCGGCGCCAGTCGCTCGTTCAGATGATCGATATCGCGCCGACGCTGCTCGATTTCTTCGGCCTGGAGCCCACGCCGGACATGCAGGGCGGCGCGCTCGGGAAAACGATCGACGAAGACGTTCCCGTTCGCGAGGCCGCGCTGTTCGGCATGCATGGCGAACAGGTCAACGTGACCGACGGTCGTTACGTGTACATGCGCTCGGGCGCCGACCCGGACCGTAACGAACCGCTGTACGAATACACGTTGATGCCGACCCACATGCGGGAGATGTTCGGTGTCGATGAACTGCAGGATATCGAACTGTCGGAACCCTTTTCGTTTACGAAGGGCGTGCGGACGATGAAGATCGCGAGCCGGCCGATCGGGTATGCGTACCGGTCGGGAACGCTGCTGTTCGACCTGCATGACGATCCGAAACAGGAGCGTCCGCTGTACGACGAGTCGGTCGAACTGCGGATGGCCGGACTCATGCGCGACCTGATGCGGGCCAACGATGCGCCGCAGGAGCAATACACGCGGCTCGGGCTGCCGTCCACCGGCGCGATCGAGCCCGCACAGCTCCTGGCCCGCAGCCACGCGGATCGCGCCGAACGGTTGCGTGCGCATCTGGCCGTCCAGGCACGGGCGATGCGCGCCGAGATCGAGCGCAAGCGCGCGGCGCCGGCCGGGGCGACGTCGGGTGATTGACGTGCGATGCAATCCGGGTTTTGACATGCCGTGGCCGGCAGAGTCGGAGAAACGGTGGTCCGGCGAGGAGGAAAATTGAACAACGACAAGCATCGATCGTGCTGTCCCGGCGCGGGAAAGCGCCAGCAACTGCCCGCCGTTTCGGCGCATGCGTGCGCGTCGGGCATCCACAGCACGGGCGCCGGCGTGCCGTCGAACCGGGACATCGTCTGGTTCGAGGCCGGCAAGAGCTGGGTCGGCACCGATACGCCCGTCATCAAGGCGGACGGCGAGGGGCCGCGGCGGCGCGTTACGCTGCGCGCGTTCGGGATGGATCGTTATGCCGTCTCGAATGCGCGGTTCGCGGAGTTCGTCGCCGCGACCGGGTATCGCACGGAAGCCGAGCGCATCGGCTGGAGCTACGTGTTTCGATCGTCCGCCGTTTCCGCGAACCATCTGGTGGGCACCGCGGACGCGCCGTGGTGGCTGGCGATCGACGGCGCGAACTGGGCGGCGCCGGAGGGGCCCGGTTCGACGCTTGGCGGGCGGGAGCAGCATCCGGTCGTGCATGTTTCGTGGAACGATGCGTGCGCCTTCGCGGCGTGGTGCGGCGGCCGGCTGCCGACCGAGGCCGAGTGGGAGCATGCGGCAAGAGGCGGCACGCAGGCGCGCCGGTATCCGTGGGGCGATGAGGAGCCGTCCGACGAGATGCAGTGCTGCAATATCTGGCACGGCGTGTTTCCCCATCTGAACACGTCGCCGGACGGGTATGCCGGCACGGTTCGGGTCGATGCGTTTTCGCCGAATCCCGCCGGGTTGTACAACTGCAGCGGCAACGTGTGGGAATGGTGCGCCGATCCGTTCCTGACGCAGTCGTTGTCGAGCGCGGGAAAGGCCCGGAACCGTCAGGCGCTCGCGGAGCGGGAGCACACGCTGAAAGGCGGCTCGTATCTGTGTCACCGCGACTACTGTTATCGCTACCGCATCGCCGCCCGGACAGGCCGGCCGCGGGATACGTCGACCGGACACACGGGCTTCCGGATTGCGTACGATGCCGCGCACGAATGACTTGCGGCGTGCCGGCGGAGCGGCCGGGCGTTCTTGAATGGCCCGGCGGCCTGCATGCCGCAACGGTGGCGAATCGATCCTGGCATGCCGGCCATGTTCCCGTTCGACGCGATGTCGAACCGTGCCGATGGCGCGGCGATGCACGGGAGGCCGGTGCGGTTTGCCGGGCCACGTCGCGTGACGTGGCTCCCGCGCCGTTCCGTCAGGCCTGCGAAAAATAATGATCGGTGGCGGCATTCAAGGTAGATTGACGTTTTCGCGATCTCGAACGCCACGGAGTGCCGCGCATGTTGACCTATTCCGTCCAGAAAGTCGGCTACAACTTCGATCAGCTGGATCCGCAAGGCGCGACGGACTACGCGTCGTTCATGCACGCGTTCGACGCGTTCCCGTGGGTCGCGCAGCATGCGCAGTGGGACGACACGCAGACGGGCCCGTTGCCGGCCCTCGTGCTGCAGCATGCCGACGATCAGCGGGAGTTGTGGGTGACCGCGCTGAGCGATGCACATGCGTCGGGCTTCCAGTTGTTCGCCGTTTCGATGCGGATGAAGAAGGGGCTGTTCGGCCTCGGAAAGGGCAAGCTGGAGCGGAACGTCGACACGATCGACGTCGAATCGCGCGCGGACGTCGACACGTTGTGCCGGCTGTTTTGCGACCGCCGGTACGACGAACTCGACCGGCTGGCGGCGCGGCACGCGGAGCGCAGCGCGACGGCGTCTGGCGGCGACAGCGACGATTGATCGCTGTCGCGCATCCGCATCAGGTGCCGCCGCATGCACGATGCCGGCGGTCTAAGTCTCTTTCGTACCGGCCGCCGCCGCGCGCGGAAACGTCAGCACGACCGCGAACCCGCCCGCGTCGGGAAACGCGAATCCGACGCGCCCGCCGTGCGCCTTCATCACTTCCTGCACGATCGCGAGCCCGAGGCCCGACCCGGTGCGCCGCTCGCTGCCGTCCGGCGCGATCCGCACGAATGGCTGCAATGCGGCGTCCCAGTGTTCGCGCGGGATGCCGCGGCCGTTGTCGGTGACGGTCAGCGTGATCGCGCCGTCGGGGTGACCGGCGGTTGCGACCGAAACGACGATGTCGTCCGCGTGGCCGTGCAGCAACGCGTTGTGCAGTACGTTCGACAGCGCTTCCTGCAGGCTGATCGCGTCGCCGTCGATCCACGCCAGCGGCGCATCGCTTGCGAACGCCACGGCCACATCGCGCTCGCCCGCGAGCGGAATCGTGCGGCCGAGCACGTCCTTCGCGAGCGCGACGAGTTCGACCGGTTGCAGCGGCACGGCTTCGGTGCGATGGATCACCATCGCGTGATTGAGCAACTGGCCGGTGAGACGACCGACGTCCGCGCTGGTCGCGCGCAGCGCGTCGAGGCGTGCCGCATGGCGCGCGGGATCGGATTCGCCGTCGAGCAGTTCGATCTGCGCGTCGAGCCGCGCGAGCGGCGTGCGCATCTGGTGCGCGGCGTCGGCGATGAAGCGCTGCATCGCGTTGATGCGTTCGGCCAGGCGGTGTATCAATCCGTTGATCGACCCGATGATCGCGTCGATCTCGCTCGGCGTGTCGAAGGCCACCGGCCGCAGGTCGGCCGGGTCGCGCGCGGCGATGATCGTGCCGATCTGCGCGAGCGGGCGCAGCCCGCGCCGGATCGCGAGGCCGCTCGCGCCGATCGCGAGCACGCTCATCAGCAGGATCAGCGTCCATACCTTGAGGCTCATGTCGTTGGTGAGCTGCTGGCGTGCGTTGGTTGTCTGCGCAACGGTCACGAGCGCCCAGCCCGGCGTGCTTTCCTCGGGCATGTAGCGCGCAATCGTTGCCGTGCGGATCCGGTGCCCCTGGTACAGGCCGTTCGCGAACGCCGGGCCCTGTTTCGCGGCGGCGAGCGTTGCGGGGCTCGCGAGATCGCCGTAGCCGGCCACGACGATGCCGCGCGAATCGACGACCTTGTAGTAGACGAGGTCGTAGCGCGACAGTGTCGACAGCGCGGCCACCGGCGGATTCAGCGCGAGCACGCCGCCCTGCACGTAGAGGTTTTCCGCGACCTGGATCGAGGCGCCGGCAAGCAGCTGGTCGTACGCGCGTTCGGCCGCGACGCCCGCGTAGTAGCGCGCGATCGCCGCGAGCGCGAGCGCGCCGGACGCGACGACGAGCGCGATGAACAGCAGCGTGCGCCCGAACAGCGTCTTCGGGAACCAGTCAGTGCGCGGCAATCTGATACCCCATCCCGCGTGCGGTGCGGATCTCGACCGAGCTGCCCTGCAGCTTCCTGCGCACGCGTGTCACGTATTGCTCGACCGCATTCGCAGTCGGCTCGTTGCCGAAGCTGAACAGCTGGTTCAGCAGTTCGTCCTTCGAGAAGATGCGTTGCGGGCGGCTCGCGAGGATTTCGAGCAGCGCGAATTCCTGGCGCGACAGCGACAGCGGCTGGCCGTCGAGTTCCGCGAGGCGGCTGCTGCGGTCGATCACGAGGCCGCCGAGCGTCAGCACGTCGTTCGCGTGGCCGCTGTTGCGGCGCAGCAGCGCCTGCACGCGCGCGTCGAGTTCGCGGTAGTCGAACGGTTTCACGAGGTAGTCGTCGGCGCCGAGGCCGAGGCCGCTCACGCGGTCGTCGATCGCCGAGCGCGCGGTGACGAGCAGCACGGGTGTCGTGCTGCCCGACGCGCGCAGGTTGCGCAGCACGGTGAAGCCGTCCATGCCGGGCAGGTTCGCGTCGAGCACGACGAGGTCGAAGCGCTCGACGCGCAGCAGCCCGTTCGCGGTTGCGCCGTCGGTCTCGAGATCGACGGCATGGCCGAGCCGCGCCAGGCGGCTGCGGATCGCCGCGCCGATTTCGGCATCGTCCTCCACGACGAGAATGCGCATGGTGCCGTTTCGCAGATGAGTGGGTTAGGGGTTTTCCCGGGGCCGGGATGTCAGCATTTTCTCAGACTCGGTCGATAACCTGTGTCGAGCCGGATGCAGCACGCAAGGACGGCATTAATACCAGAAATATTCAAGGAGACGGCAACATGCAGCATGTCACGGGCACGACGAACGCGCGACGCAGCGCGACGCGGGCTTTCGCGTGGCCGTCTGCCGTGCGTCGCACGGCGGCCCGCGCATGACGACGTCGCCGCGCCGCCGCGCATTGATCGCCGCCGGCATCGGCATGCTGGCCGCGCCGCCGCTCGTGCGCGCGAAGCCGCGCACCGTCCGGATCTCGAAAGGCTTCGGGGTGCTGTACCTGCCGCTGCTCGTGATGGAGAAGCAGCGGCTGTTCGAGCGGCACGCGGCGCGCCACGGCGTGCGCGACGTCGCGGTCGACTGGGTGCTGCTCGACGGCGGCAATTCCGTCAACGACGCGATGATGGCCGGCACGCTCGATTTCGCGGGCGCCGGCGCACCGGGTTTCATCGAGCTGTGGGCGCGGGCGCGCGGCATTCCGAACGTCGAGGTGATCGGCATCAGCGGGCTGTCCACCACGTCGCTGTCGCTGAACGCGAACCGAGCGGGCCTCGTGTCGCTGCGCGACTTCACGCCGTCCGACCGGATCGCGGTGCCCGGCATCCGCACGTCGCTGTCGGCGGTCGTGCTGCAGATGGTCGCGAGCCGGCAGCTCGGCGCGAAGCATTTCGCGCAGCTCGATTCGATCACCGTGAACCTGCCGCATCCGCAGGCGATGCAGGCGCTGATCCGGCGCGAGAACGGCGTGACCGCGCACTTCACGTCGCCGCCGTTCTCGACGCTCGAGCTGCGGCAGCCGGGCATTCACCGCGTCGTGAATTCGGTCGACGTGCTCGGCCCGCTGACGCTCGACGTCGTATTCGCGCCGAAGCGGCTCGTCGATACGGACCCCGCGCTGGCCGTCGCGTTTCTCGGCGCGCTCGACGAAGCGAACTGCCTGATCGCGCAGGACCCGCGCGCGGCGGCCGCGCTGTATGCGGCGTCGTCGGGCGTCGGCGTGTCGCACGACGACGTGATGCGGATGCTCGCCGCGCCCGACACACGTTTCTCGGTACTGCCGAACCAGCTGATGGACTACGTCGAATTCCTGTACCTGGCCGGCACGATCAAGGCGAAGCCGCGCGCATGGCACGAGATGTTCGCGCCGATGCTCGACGACTACCGGTCGCGCTGATGCCGCCGCTTCCTTTCCCCGACATGCCCCGCACCCGCGCGATCGTTGCGCGCGGCGCCGATTCAAACGACATGCAACCGCTATGCAACCGATTCACGCAAGGAGCCTGAAGTGAATGCTACCGACACCCTGGACCCCGCGTCCGCCGAAGAACAGCGCATCATGTCGAAGATGGCGCGGCGCCTGCTGCCCATCCTCGTCGTGATGTTCCTGATCGCGTTCATCGACCGGCAGAACGTCGGCTTCGCGAAACTGCAGATGGTGCACAGCCTCGGGATGACGGAAGCCGCGTTCGGGCTCGCGTCGTCGCTGTTCTTCATCGGCTACCTGCTGTTCGAGGTGCCGAGCACGCTCGCGCTGCATCGCTACGGCGCGCGCGTGTGGCTCGCACGGATCATGCTGACGTGGGGGCTGATCACGGTGCTGATGGGCTTCACGACGTCGATGCCCGCGTTCTGCGCGCTGCGCTTCGTGCTCGGCATCGCCGAGGCCGGCTTCTATCCGGGCGTGATCTATTACCTGACGTTGTGGTTTCCGCAGAGCTATCGCGCGAAGGTGCTCGGCATCTTCACGCTCGGCAGCGCGCTCGCGAACATGCTCGGCTCGCTGGTCGGCGGCGTGTTGCTGAGCCTGAACGGCGTGTGGGGGCTCGCGGGCTGGCAGTGGGTGTTCGTGGCGACGGGCATCCCGGCGGTGATCGTCGCGATCGTCGTGTTCCGCGTGCTGCCCGCGTCGGTGCGCGACGCCCGTTTCCTGGACGACCGCGAGAAGCAGATCGTCGAGGCCGCGCTCGAACGCGAGAAACCCGCGCAGGCCGAGCACGGCCAGCCGTGGAAAGCGCTGCTCGACCCGCGCGTGATGCTGTTCGCGGCGACCTACATGCTGATGTCGACGTCGCTGTACGGCGTGACGTACTGGCTGCCGACGCTCGTGAAATCGTTCGGCGTGTCCAGCACGACGAACGGCTTCCTGAGCATGCTGCCGTGGGCCCTTGCCGTGCTGCTGCTGGTGTGGCTGCCGGGGAAACTGCGCCGTGCGAAGAGCATCCTGCGCACGATCGCGATCGTCGCGGCGCTTGGCGCGCTCGGCTTCCTGCTGAGCCTCGTGCTGCCGTCGACGCCGCTGCGCTTCATCGCGCTGGTGCTCGGCGGCGCATGCATTCCGCTGCTGTATCCGTGCTTCTGGTCGATGCCGCCGCGCTACTTCACCGGCGCGCGGGCGGCGGCGAGCGTCGCGGCGATCAACTCGATCGGCAACCTCGGCGGCTTCTTCAGCCAGAACCTGATGCCGTTTGCCGGCAAGGTCACGGGCACCGCGTTCGGGCCGATGATCGTGCCGATCGTGTGCCTCGCGCTGCTCGGAATCGGCGCGCTGGTCGCGTGGACCCGCTCGGAGCGGGGGATGGTGGCGGTGCGGGCGTGAGGCGCGGCGCGCGGCGCGGCCGGATTGTGGTCCCGGACACGTTGGTTAGGCCAAGTGGCCGACTGCACGTGTAAAAGAGGGTGTGCTACCATGCATTACATGTGTAATGCATGGAGTGTGCGATGAAAACTGCGACCATGCCGGCGCTGCGTGTCGATCCGCAATTGCGGGAGGCGGCAGAGTCGGTCCTTGAGGAAAACGAGACGTTGTCTGCGTTCATGGAGTCGGCGCTTCGCGATGGTATCGCGCGTCGTCGCCTGCAGCGCGAGTTCGTCACCCGTGGCCTCGCATCGCGCGACGAGGCGCGCCGTACCGGCGAATACGTCGATGCCGCCGACGTGCAGGCTGAACTCGAGGGCATGCTGAAGGCTGCGAGAGCAGCGAGGGCGGCTGATTGATCTATCGGGTCCGATATACACGTGCGGCCCGTGAAGATCTGGTGCGGATGTATCGATACCTGCTCGAACGCGATATCGATGCGGCGGCGCGGGCTGCGGACGCGATCGAACAAGGTGTCGCCGTGCTCCGGATGTTTCCGTTCACATGCCGCAAGATCGACGATGGGAATCCGTTCCTGCGTGAGCTGATCGTGTCTTTCGGCAAGTCGGGCTATGTCCTGCTGTTCGAAATTGAAGCGACCGAGCAAGTCACGATTCTAGCCGTGCGACATCAACGGGAAGACGACTACCACTGAAGCATGATCGACGCGGCAGCCGGCATTCGCCGACATTACCGCCGCGATCAGCGATCAATCCTCGCCCCCCCATTCCCGCCATGCGCGACCGCAGCAGGCGCAGGCGACAGCGGAATCTCCACCTCGACCGTCGTGCCCTCGCCGAGGGTCGTCGCGATCCGCAGCGTGCCGCCAACGAGATACGCACGCTCGCGTAACCCGACCAGCCCGAACGATCCCGATTTGCGCGGCACGCCGGGATCGAATCCCGCGCCGTCGTCGCGAATCGTCAGCTCGATCGCCTGGTTCGCCTGCACGAGCGCGACGTTCGCATGCGACGCGGCCGCGTGCCGTGCGACGTTCGCGAGCGCTTCCTGGGCGATGCGGAACACCGCCGTCGCGTAAGGCTCGTCGAGTTGCAGTTCGGGCGGGTCGACATGCAGCGCACAGTCGATGCCGTGACGGTGCCGGAAATCCTCCACGAGCCATTGCATCGCGGCGGCGAAACCGAGATCGTCGAGCATCAGCGGGCGCAGGTCCGACGCGATGCGGCGCGTCGCGGCCACCGCGCCGCGCGCCAGCGTGTGCATCGCCGCGATCTTGCGCGCCAGCAGCGCGTCGTCCTGCGGCACGCGATCGATCAGCCATTCCAGATCGTTCTTCAGTGTCGCGAGTGTCTGCGCGAGTTCGTCGTGCAGCTCACGCGCGATGCGGCGTTGCTCGGCTTCGCGTGCGCTCGCGCTGATCGCGGCGATCTCGCGCAGCTCCTCGCGCGATGCCTGCAGCGCACGCTCGGCGCGCACGCGTTCCTCGACTTCGCGCCGCAGGTCGCGGTTCGACGCGCTCAGTTGCGCGGTGCGTGCGGCAACGCGCTGTTCGAGCCGTTCGTTCGCGTCGTTCAGCTGCGCGCTCTTCTGCACGACGAGCAGATGCTGGTAGCGCGCGCCGGCCAGCGCGCGCACCGTCTGCGCATGCAGCCGGCCGTTTTCGAACAGCATCGCGAACAGCACGACGCCGGACGCGACCAGACCGTACGCGCGCCCCGCGTAGAAGCCGAGATCGTAGCGCCCGTGATTCAGCATCGCCGACAGCGCGATGTCGAACAGCCACGCGACGAGCACCGTCATCACCCACAGGTCGAGCACGGAATGCCGCCGCCGCCGCTGCCACATCAGCATCAGCGCCACCAGGTTCAGCCCCCAGACGATCGTGATCGCGTTCGTCATCGTCGCGGCCATCCGGTTGCCATTCATGATGCGCGGCAGCAGGTCGTGGCCGACCGTCGCGAGCAGCGCGAGCGCGGCCGTCGCACCGAGCGCGGCCGCGATGCACAGCACCACGGGAATCGCCGCGCGGCGTTGCGGAGCCGGGATCGGGCCCGCGGCACGCGATGCCGCACGCAGCAGCGCGAACGCGGCGACCGCCAGCGGGAAGCCGCCGTGCCAGAACAGGTAGAGCCAGGCGGTGGTCTGGTCGCCGGCGCCGAGCAGGCCGGTCGGCGCGAACAGCCCGGGAAAGGTCAGCATGTGGGTGCCGGCCATGAAACCCGTGAACAGGTAGCCGCCCGCGAGCACGAGCAGCGGCTTCTCGCGCAGGATCGCGTACTGGCCGAGCAGCAGGCCGGCCGTCACCATGTCGTTGACGACGATCGCCGACTGGTACACGGGGATGAACGCCCAGCCCGGCGCAAGCGGCCTGCCCGCGAATGGCGCAAGCGCGGCGAAGATCACGGCGGACACGAGCACGGTCGCGAGCGCGAGCCGCCGTTCGCGCCGGCCCGGCGGCAGCGACGACATGAACAGGCGCGACGCGTCGGAGGTGTCGTCGTCCGGGGGCGAGGGCGGAAGGTGGAAGGCGGCCGTCATGCGTCGCCGCCGGGGTCGAGGTCGTGGCGCACCGCGTAGCGGACCAGCGCGGCTTCGTGCGGCAGTTCCATCTTCTCGAGGATCCGTGTCTTGTACGTGCTGACCGTCTTCGCGCTGAGCGCGAGTTCGGTCGCGATCTGCGTGACGGTCTGGCCGGCGACGATGCGGCGCATCACGTCGAGCTCGCGCGCGGACAGCCGTTCGTGCGGCAGTGCCGCGGCCGGCGCGCGCAGCGTGAGCGCGAGGCTTTCGGCCGCCGACGGGCTCACGTAGACGCCGCCCGCCGCGACCTTGCCGACCGCCTCCACGAGCTCCGCGGTCGCGCTGTCTTTCGTCAGGTAGCCGGTTGCGCCGGCCTTGAACGCGCGCGCCGCGTATTGCGCCTCCGCGTGCATCGTCAGCACGAGCATGCGCAGCGACGGCGCGTGGTGCTTCACCAGCCGGATCAGCTCGATGCCGGTCGGCGCGGGCATCGACAGGTCGAGCAGCAGCACGTCGGCGGCACCGCGCTCGACCAGCGCGAGCGTGGCCGAGCCGTCGCTCGCCTCGCCGACGATTTCGAAACCGCCGGCCGTTTCCAGGATGTGACGCAGTCCGTCCCGCATGACTGCGTGATCGTCAGCCAGAATTACCCTGATCATCTAGCGATCCTCTTCGGGATGACGCCGCGCCCTGCTGTCCGGTGGTCGCCGCGGCCGTTCTTCTGATCAATATATTCCGCCGAATCCGAAAACGGTACACATCCGGGAAATTTTCGAGATGGGTTTTCGATGAATGTGTACTGAAACGAAATAATTTCCGGGAAAACATACGCGGCGGGGCGGTCGCGAATCAGGGTATTCCCGGACGATCGCGGCGGCGGGCGCCGGGCGGGTTGCGGGTCGCAAGCCGTCCAGCGAACCGCCCCGCGAACCGTCCGGATTCGGGACTAAACTGGTGCCCGATGCCACGACACTAACGAGGAGCCCCGTGATGATCGATCTTGCCGATATCCTGCCGTCCGCACTGCCTGCCGCCGTCGCGTGGGCCGAAGCGGAGGCGGCGCGCGGGATCGCGCAGGGTGCGCCGCTGACGCCGGCGCAGGCCGACGACGCGCGCGCGGTGGGCGTCGCGCAGCCGGAGCGGACCCGCTTGGTGATCGTCGAGCGCATGCCGTTTCCGGAGACGCCGACGCTCGCCGCGATCGCCCGCGACACGGGCCTGTTGTCGCCGGGGACGATCGGGCTCACGCTCGGTCATGCGGTGTACGTGCTGCGCGGACAGGACACGCGCCGCCTGCTGACCCACGAATTCCGCCACGTGCATCAGTACGAGGCCGCCGGATCGATCGGCGCGTTTCTCGCGCGCTATCTGCAGGAGATCGCGACGGTCGGCTACCACGACGCGCCGCTCGAGGCCGACGCGCGGCAGCACGAATTCGATTGATCCGCCAAGCCCGCGCGACCGCGCGCACCGCCCGATGAACGCTCGCCATGCCATCGCCGGCCCGGTGTTCTCACGCCGGCTCGCTTCGCCATGGAGCGTGCAATGAGCGACACGATCCACGCGTGGATCGGCGCGATCGCCGCACATCCGCTGCTCGTGCTCGCGGTCGTGTTCGTGACCGCGTGCGCCGAGGCGATCGCGCTGATCGGCACGGTCGTGCCGGCCGGCGCCGTGATGTTCGCGGCCGGTGCGCTGATCGGCGCGGGCGCGCTCGACGGCTGGACGACGATCGGCGTCGCGGCAGTCGGCGCCGTGATCGGCGACGGCATCAGCTACGAGCTCGGGCGGCACTACCGCGGGATGATCCGCAACGCATGGGCGCGCTTCGGTTATGCGAACGCCTACGGGCGCGGCGAGGAGTTCGTGCTGCGCCATGGCGTGAAGAGCATCGTGCTCGCACGTTTTCTTGCGCCGGTGCGCGCGGTCGTGCCGGTCGTCGTCGGCTGCGCGACGCTGCCGCGCCGGTCGTTCTATCCGGTCAACATCGTCTCGGCACTCATCTGGGCGCCCGTGCACGTCGCGCCGGGTATCGTGTTCGGTGCGTCGGCCGCGCTCGCGGCGGCGATCAGCGTGCGGGTTGCCGTGATCCTGCTGGTGGTCGCGGCGCTGGTCGCGCTCGTGTGGATCGGCGTGCGCATCGCGCTGCGGCGCGGTTGGCCGCTGTTGCGTCGTGCGCTCGTCGAAGGGGGGCACGCATGCGCGCACCGCTGGCCGCGGTTCGGCGCGCGGCTGCACGGCGCGATCGCATACGTGCGCGGCCTGCCGGGCGCGGTGCCCGCGCTCGCGCTGTTGTTCGTCGGCTGTGTGTGGCTGTTCGCGGGCCTCGTGCAGGATGTCGTCGCGAACGATCCGCTGACGCACGCGGACATCGCGCTGTATGCGTTCCTGCAGAACCTGCGCACACCGCCGGTGGACGCCGTGATGCGCGCGCTTGCCGTATTGCACGGGCACGATACGGGGCTGATCGTCGCGGCCGCGTTTCTCGTCTGGCTGATGATCCATCGCTGCTGGCTGACCGCCGCGTGGTGGCTCGCGACCGTCGGCGTCGCCGTCGTGCTCGTGCCGGCGTTCGGTGCGGGCGTACCCGGCGCGACGCCCGCGAGCCTGCCGCCCGGCGCGCTGCACGTACCGCTGCCCGATGCCGAAGCCGCGTTCGCGATTCTCGCAAGCAGTGGCCTCGGCTGGGTGCTGACGCGTGACCGGCCCGCGCGGTGGCGGATCCCGGTCGTGACCGCGGTGGTGCTGTGGATCGTGCTCGGCGGTTTCGCGCGGCTGTATGTCGGAGACACGTGGCTGTCGGGCCTGCTGGGCGGCTGGAGCCTCGGGCTGGCCTGGTTCGCGTTGCTGGCCGGTGCCCATGCGTACTGGCGCGTGCGCGAGCACGTGCAGCCGAGGGGTGCGCTCATCGCGGTGACCGTGGTGCTCGCGACGGCCGGCGTATGGACGGTTCCCGCGCAATGGCAGCTCGACCGCGCGGCGCGCCCGCATGTCGGCGACGTGGTCGCGATGACCGTCGACCAGTGGCTGCGCGGCGGATGGCAGCGCGTGCCGGTGCGGCGTACCGAGATCGGCGGCGACCGCGAGGAATATCTGCCGCTGCAATGGAGCGCGACGTCGGACACGCTCGACCGGCATCTCGCGCAGGCCGGCTGGCAGCGCGCGACGCCGTGGTCGCCCGCCACCGCGCTGCGCTGGCTGCTGCCGCAGGCGCCCGCCGACGCGCTGCCGGTGCTGCCGCGTTACACGCACGGCGAAAGCACGCGCCGCGTGTTCGTGCGCGTCGATCCGGGCCAGCCGGAAAGTCGCCTCGTGCTGCGGCTGTGGCGTTATCCGTACGTGTTGCAGGACGCGCTCGGCATGCGGCCGCTGTGGTACGGCGCGTTGTATCGCGAGACGCTGCATCGGCCGGCGCGGCTGATGACGGTCGTGCGCTCGACGACGATCGACGATGCGGCGTCGATCGCGAAGGCGCTGGCGGTCGAGCCGACGATCGAGCATCCGCCGGCGGGGACGACGGCCGCGCCGGCCGAGATGCTGCTGGTATGGATGGTCAGGCCGTGAGCGGGCCGTGCGCCGCTTACGCGTGCGCCGGCTGCGCGGGGACGACGGACAGGCGCAAGCCGACGGTCTTGAGCACCGCGAGCAGCGTTTTCAGCGTCGGGTTGCCGTTGGGGGACAGCGTGCGATACAGCGATTCGCGGCTGATGCCGGCTTCGGCCGCGACCGCGCCGAGCCCGCCGTACGCTTCCGCGACGGTGCGCAGCGCGAGCAGGCCGGCCGCGCGGTTGTCGGGATCGTCGAGCGACTCCATCGCGACGCGCAGATAGGCCACTGCGAGTTCGCGGTCGGCGCCGAGTTCGGCGACTTCCGCGTCGTGGTGCGATACCGCACCTTTGAGCTTGGTCATGTTTGCCTCCGTTTCCAGTTCGACCAGTGTTCCTTGGCGCGCCAGATGTCGTCGGGTTGGCTGCTTTTGTCGCCGCCTGACAGCAGCAGCACCAGTGCGCCGCCATACCGCCCGAAATACACGCGATAGCCGGCGCCGACGTGGACGCGCAGTTCGATCACGCCTTCGCCGACAGGCTCGCAATCGCCGAAGTTGCCCGTCTGCACGCGGCGCAGGCGTTCGCGAATCCGGGCCTGAGCAAGCTTGTCGCGCACGGCGTTCAACCATTCGGTGAAGGGCTCGCGACCATCGTCGCGCTGGTAGCGAAGAAGTTCGAACTTGGAGAGCATTGTAACTTATAAGCTACAAAAAAGGTGGATGAGAAAGGAGGCTGTCGTGCGCGTTGCCGGGTGGTGTGCGCAGGGGCGTGCGCGCATCGGCGAGCCGGAACGACACAGGACGCCGCATGCGTGGCAGTTGCAGTGCAGGCGGCGAAACCGGCTTCCCGGACGAAGATCATTCTTTCATCCGTTACCTGGCGTGGCGATTCGGCCGAATGGCCGGTGTCGATGGCGCGTGCCGAGGGCACGCGCCATGAGCGGGACGTGAAGCAAGTGCGCGAACAGTCCGACGGCGGGCGCATCGCGCGGTGCGTCCGCCGGAAAATCCTCGTGCGTTACCGTTGCATCGTCATGCCGTCGCGGCAACGCGTGCCGACGCAAACTCCGCCAGCGTGCGCAACGCGTTCCGCGCCGAGCGCAGGTAAAACGACTGCAGATGAAACACATGCCAGCGCGCCGCATGAATCTCCAGCCGGCACGGCACGCCGCAGGCCTGCGCGTGACTGGCCAGCCGCTGCGCGTCCGACAGCAGCACTTCCTGGTCGCCGGCCTGGACGAGCATCGGCGGCAGGCCGCTCAGGTCGGTATCGAGCGGGCCGCGGGCCGCCGCCGATCCGGCGCCGTGATACCAGCGCAGCCCTTGCTCGAGCCAGCCGCGGCGGATCATCGGATCGTCGTGGCGGCGCGAAGCCAGCGTCGCGCCGCCGAGCGCGGGATCGGTCACGGGCGAGATCAGCAGCAACGCGGCGGCGGCCGGCTCGCCGCGCTCGCGCAGCGCGATGGCCAGTGCCAGTGCCAGCGCACCGCCGGCCGAATCGCCCGCGAGCGCGATCCGGTGCGGCGCGTAACCCTGCGCGCGCATCGCGTCATAGACGGCCAGCGCGTCGTCGAGCGCGGCCGGGCCCGGATGCTCGGGGGCCAGCCGGTAATCGGGCACCCACACCGGCAGGCCGGCATCGTTCGCGAGCCGCGTCGTCACGCCGCGATGCGTATGCGGCCCGCCGAGGCAGAATGCGCCGCCGTGGAGGTAGAGGATCGCGCCGCCCGTGTCGCCGCGTTTCGGCGCAACCACTTCGACCGGCACGCGGTGCGCGTGCGTACGGTAGCGCAGCGTGCCGCCCGTGCCGGGCATCAGCGGCGACAGCAGCGCGACGACGCGGCGTTGCATGCGTGCACCGAACGGCGGCCCGATCAGCGGCCGGAACGCCACGCGCAGGAAACCGCGCAGCGAGGCGGCCGTGAGCGCCTCCAGCGGGCCGGCGGGCGGCGCGACCACGACGTCGCGCGTCGGGGCAGCCGATTCGGGCACCGGATGCGTGAAGCGGTAGGCGGACATCCCGGTGAAGCGGGTGATCCACCGGTAGGTCAGCGTGAAGCCCGGCCAGTTCGTGCTGTTGTGTCCCGATGCATCGACATACCAGCTCTTGCAACTGTTCCACACCGATCCTTCGAGCCGCTGCTGCACATGCGCGTTGAAGCGCCGGTAGCGGCGCGCGTCGACGTCGATCTCGCGCGCGCCGTTGCGCCGCATCGCGTGCAGGCAGCGCATCACGTGCGCGATCTGGCTTTCGAGCATGTAGACGATCGAGTTGTGGCCGAGATTGGTGTTCGGGCCGTACAGCATGAAGAAGTTCGGAAAACCGGGCACGGTAAGCCCGAGATACGCCTGCGCGCCGCGCCGCCATGCGTCGTTCAGGTCGAGCCCGTCGCGGCCCGTGATGCGCATCGGCGACAGGAACTCGGTCGCCGCGAACCCCGTGCCGTAGACGATGGCATCGACCGGATGATGCACGCCGTCGACAGTCTCGATGCCGCGCTCCGTCACGCGCCGGATCCGCTGCGTGACGAGTTCGACGTTGTCGCGGCTCATCGCGGCCAGGTAGTCGCTCGACAGCAGGATGCGCTTGCAGCCGATCGGGTAGTCGGGCGTGAGCCGTGCGCGCAACGCGGCGTCCGGCACGTCGCGCGCGAGCAGCTTGCGGAAGGGCCGGCCGACCGCGACCTTCATCAACCCGTGCAGGCGCGTGAACGCGATCGCGCGCGATTCGTAGCGCAGGTAGATCGATGCGCGATGCAGCTTCATCGCCCACGGAAGCGTGCGGAACAGCGCCTTTTCCCACGGACGGTACGCACGGTCGGGGCGCGGCATCACGTAGGCCGGCGAACGCTGGAACACGGTCAGGCGCTGCACGTCGCCGGCGATCGCGGGGACGAACTGGATCGCCGACGCACCGGTGCCGACCACCGCCACGCGCTTGCCGGCGAGCGCATAGTCGTGATCCCAGTGCGCGGAGTGGAATGCGCGGCCGCGGAACGTGTCGATGCCGGGCAGGTCGGGCATCGCGGGGCGGCTCAGTTGCCCGGTGCCGCTGACGAGCACGGCGGCGCTCAGCGTCGTGCCGTCGGCGAGCGTGACGCGCCACAGCGCGGCGGCTTCGTCGTAACGCGCATGCGCGACGTCGGCGCCGAAGCGCAGGTAGCGCGCGAGGCCGTACTTGCGCGCGCAATGCTGCAGGTACGCATGGATTTCTGGCTGCGGTGCGAACACGCGCGACCAGGCCGGATTGGGCTCGAACGAAAACGAGTACAGGTGCGAGGGCACGTCGCACGCGGCGCCCGGGTAGCTGTTGTCGCGCCACACGCCGCCGACGTCGTGCGAGCGCTCGACGATCGCGAAATCGTGGATGCCGGCACGTTGCAGCGCAATGGCCATGCCGATGCCGGCGAAGCCGGCGCCGATGATGATCGCCGCGAGCGGTGCGGCGGAGTCGGTCAGGTGGGCAGCGTCACGCGACGACATGGCGGGTCTCCTCCGGCTGGACGGCTTCGTGCGCGGCGCGCGAAGCGGGA
Organism: Burkholderia sp. AU4i; assembly: GCF_000466765.1. Lineage (NCBI taxonomy): Bacteria > Pseudomonadati > Pseudomonadota > Betaproteobacteria > Burkholderiales > Burkholderiaceae > Burkholderia > Burkholderia sp. AU4i. The sequence continues at coordinate 57,163 of NZ_ASSI01000047.1, forward strand.
ACGGTATCCGTCGTTGTCCTGACGGTTTCGCGCTGCGGCCGCGCGGACGTGCGGCATACGCCGCGGATCAGGTCGACGGCCTTCTCGGCGATCATGATCGTCGGTGCGTTGGTGTTGCCGCCGACGAGCGTCGGCATGACCGATGCATCGACGATGCGCAGCCCCTGCAGGCCGTGCACGCGCAGCTGCGGATCGACGACGGCGAGCGCGTCGTGCCCCATCCGGCACGTGCCGACCGGGTGGTACACGGTGTCGGTGCGTCGCCGCAGCACGTCGCGGATTTCATCGTCGGTGTCGACGTTCGCGGTGAACAGGTCGCGCGTGGTCCAGCCGGCGAGCGCCGGCGCTTCCATCAGCCGTCGCGTGAGCCGGAAGCCCGCGACCATGTCGTCGAGGTCGCGCGGATCGTCGAAGAACGCGGGGTCGATGCGCGGCGCCGCGAGCGGATCGGCGCTGTCGAGCGTGACCGAGCCGCGGCTGCGCGGCCGCAGCAGGCACACGTGGCACGACAGCCCGTGGCCGGCGTGCAGCTTGCGCGCGTGATCGTCGACGAGCGCGACGACGAAGTGCAGCTGGATGTCCGGTGCGTCGAGGTCCGCGCGGGTCTTCAGGAAACCGCCGCCTTCCGCGAAATTCGACGTCAGCATGCCGCGCCGTTCGCGGCGAAAGCGCGCGAGCTCGCGCAGCATGCGCAGGCCGCCGCGCGCGGATACGCCCATCGTATCGACGCTGCGCGTGCGGTAGCCGAAGATGAAATCCGGATGATCCTGCAGGTTGCGGCCGACCCCGGGCAGGTCGGCGTGCACCGCGATGCCCCGTTGCCGGAGCTCGCTGCCGGGGCCGACGCCCGACAGCATCAGCAGTTGCGGCGTTTGCAGCGCGCCGGCCGCGAGCACGACTTCACGCCGTGCGCGCAGTGTGCGGACCTCGCCGTGCTGCCGGACTTCGACGCCGGTCGCGCGCGTGCCGTCGAACAGGATGCGCAGCACCTGCGCATGCGTCTCGACCGTCAGGTTGTCGCGGCGGCCGATGTGCGGCAACAGGTACGCGCGCGCCGCGCTCCACCGCTCGCCGTGCTTCTGCGTGACCTGGTAGATGCCGATGCCTTCCTGCTGCGCGCCGTTGAAATCGTCGGTGAGCGGCAGGCCGGCCTGTTGCGCGGCTTCCAGGTAGCGCGCATGGAACGGGTTGCCGGTGCGCAGGTCGCTCACCCACAGCGGGCCGTCGCGGCCGTGCCACGCATCGTCGAAGCGCTCGTTGTGCTCGCTCAGGCGGAAGTACGGCAGCACGTCGTCGTAGGCCCAGCCTTCGTTGCCGAGCGCGGCCCAGCCGTCGTAGTCGACGCGATGGCCGCGGACATAGACCATCGCGTTGATGGCCGACGAACCGCCCAGCGCCTTGCCGCGCGGCTGGTAGCCGATGCGCCCGCCGAGGCCGCGCTGTGGCACCGTGTCGAAGGCCCAGTTGTTCACGCGGGTCGGCATCATCGCGACCGCGCCGGTCGGCACGTTGACGAGCGTGCCGTCGCCGCGGCCGCCGGCCTCGAGCACGCAGACGGTCACGGCCGGGTCCTCGGTCAGCCGCCCGGCGACGACGCAGCCGCCCGACCCGCCGCCGACGACGATGTAGTCGAAAGTCCTGCTCATGGGTTCATCCTCCGATGGTCGATGGATCAGGCGGGGCGCGGCAGCGCGCACGGGCGGCCGGCGCGCTGCCGGGCAGGGGCAGGGGTTCGTGCAGGCACGGCGCGCCGGCGTGCGAAGCGGGCTGCGGGATCGGTCGGGCGACTGCGTCGCATGGTGTCTCCTCCGGGGGCGTTGGCGTCGTTCGGGCGACGACTGGATGACGCCGATGGTGCTGGCCGCATGGGAAAACACCAATGCTGCTTCGGGACAATTGTTTTAGTATTTGGGCCAAATCGGCGCTTCGAGGGTTTCTCCGCATGAGCTTCTGGGATTTCACCCGGAGTCCGGCCAGCGCCCGGCTGCTGGTCGATTTCGGCGACGAACGCGGCGTGCCGCCCGCGACGCTGCTGGCCGGCACGGGGCTCGCCAACGCGCAGCTCGACGATCCGAAGGTCGAGGTGACGGCCGCGCAGGAACTGCGGCTGACCGGCAACCTGCTGCGCGCGCTCGGGCGCGCGCCGGGCCTCGGGTTCGAGGTCGGCCTGCGCTACCACTTCTCCGCGTACGGCGTGTGGGGCTACGGGCTGATCGCGAGCGCGACCGCGCGCGACGCACTCGCGCTGGCGATGCGCTTCCTGCCGCTCACCTAAGCATTCACCGTGATCACGTATCGTGAAGAGGACAGCACGTGCGTGCTCAGTTTCGGCGCGCCGGAACTCGATGGCGCGCTGAGCCGGTTCCTCGTCGAGCGCGACATGTCGGCGGCGGCCGTATTGCTGCGGGAAATCGGCGGCGACGCATTCGAGCTGTCGCGCTTCACGGTGCAGGCAACGCGCGCGCCGTCCCTACCGGTGCCGCGCATCGCCGGCGTCGAGCCGGTTTTTTCGGCGCGCGCGAACAGTCTCGCGTTCGATCGCGCGTTGCTCGACCGGCCGCTGCCACACGCGAATCCGCTGACGGTGTCGATGTGCGAGCAGATGTGCAGCCAATTGCTCGAAGCGCGGCGCGCGCGGGTGGGCACGTCGGAGATGGTGCGCCAGTACCTAGGCGCGACGCCCGGCCCCGCGCCGTTCTCGCTCGAGGACATGGCGCGGCTGCTGAACACGAGCCCGCGTACGCTCAAGCGCCGGCTGCAGGAGGAGGGCACGACGTTCCGGGCGCTGCTCGCGCAGGCGCGCGGCGCGATGGCCGAGACGCTGCTCGGCGATGCACGCCTGTCGCTCGCGGAGGTGGCCGAGCGGCTCGGCTTCAGCGACCTGTCGAGTTTCTCGCAGGCGTTCAAGCGCTGGTACGGTGTGCCGCCGGGCGCGTATCGCAGCGCGGCGCAACGGGACGGCGGCCGTTCCTGAATCACGCCGCGATCGCCGGCTGTCCGGCCGGCATTCCAATCAAGAGAGAACCCGCATGATCACGATTCGCCCGATGACCGACGACGATTTCCCGCGCTTCTGGCCGACCTATCGCGCCATCGTCGCTGCTCAGGAAACCTATGCATTCGATCCCGATGCGACACCCGAAGCGGCGCGCGCGTCATGGCTCGATGCGCCGCTCTGCACGTGGATCGCCGAGGAGGACGGCGTGGTACTGGGCTCGTACTACCTGAAGGCGAACGCGGCCGGCCCCGGCAATCACGTATGCAATTGCGGCTACATGGTGAGCGAGGCCGCGCGCGGCCGTGGCGTCGCGCGCCTGATGTGCGAGCACTCGCAGCAGGTTGCACGCGAGCGCGGTTTCCTCGCGATGCAGTTCAACTCGGTCGTTTCGACGAACGAGGTGGCGGTCGCGCTGTGGCAGAAGCTGGGATTTGAAATCGTCGGGCGCCTGCCGCGTGCGTATCGTCACGCGCGGCTCGGGTTCGTCGATTGCCTCGTGATGTTCAAGTGGCTCGGCGACAGCGACACACCTGCCGCCGGAGCCTGAGCGCGCAACGGCCGAATCAGACGGCGAACGCGCCGTCGAACACGATCCGGTCGTCGAGCGCGAGCGTGCCGCGCGCGAAGATCAGGTCGAGATGGTGGCTGCCGTTTTCGCCGCCGCCGAGCCCGAGGTGCAGGCCCGGATGACGTTCCTCGAACCCCGCATTGCGGCCATACAGCCCGCGAATGCCGAGGTTCGTGCCGATGCCGAATTCCTCGATCCGCCGGTGATTCGGATGCCGGTCGAGATAGGCCGAGAAATCGCGCCGGAAGCCCGTGTCGTCGGTATCGAAACCGACGATCGTGCTGTTCTCGACCTGCAGCGTCGCGAGCCGCTCGGCCACCTTGTACTTGATCGAGAACGGCACGGTGCCGAGAAACGTGCCGCTGAAGACGATCGTGCCGTTGAGATCGGTCACGTGCGTCGCGATCTCGCCGGGCACGACGTCGAGGTTGCCCATTCCGTCCACGCTCGTCCATTTCTGGTCCGGCGCGAGCGAGCCCGCCAGCGTGTTCCCGGCTTCGTCGATGAAACGGATCTGCGATGCGCGCGCGGCCGCGTCGATCAGCCGGCCGTTGCGTGCCGCGATGTCGTCGAGCGATTCGGCGAACGCCTCGTCGAGATGCGGGCCGTAATCCTTGAACAGCACCGACTTGCTCCAGTGCTCGACGATCGCCGGGCGGATCGCGGCGAGGAACGGCGGCCCGCTCGGCGACGGTGTCGGCAGGCACGACGAGTCGTACAGCAGCACGAACAGGTCGGCTTCATCGAGTGCGGCGGTGATATCGGCGGGCGGGGTGCTTTCGAGGCAGAGGGTCGTGGCGTCGAGTGAATCGGGCAGGGCGGCAAATGCGCGCAACGCGATGTCGCGGTTGCGGGTGTCGTGACCGACCAGCAGTTTTCCCGATTCGCCGCGCGCCAGTTTGTCGCGCAGCGCGGGGTGGAAGCCGAGTGCGCGGTGCAGGTTCAGCATGCGTGTCTCCGGAAGCGGCGGAAGGGCCGCGGCCCTTCCGCGAGAACGGGTGGCCCGCTCAGACCGGCCAGAGCGCGGTGCCGAACGGCACCACGGCGTCCTCGACCATCATGTCGATGGCCTCGGGGTGCGTGTCTTCCTGCATCCAGTCAAGCAATTCGATCTGCTGGGTGTCCTGCATGTCAATTCTCCTGTGGTGAACATGAGTGTTTCAACATGAAAGCGCGGCTAAAAAGTTGCCACTCCTCATCAGGTATTTCGTGAATACCGGATGAGTGGCGTTGATATTAGTCTGACGAATTTGCGAATGCAATGCGTTGCAAGGATTTTAGCGTCGGCGTGCTAAACAACGCGGAATGACGACACACGTACGGTAAAAGGCGGGTAAAGAGAGCGACGGATTCAATGTCATTTTTTCAATGAAATGAATCGGAATCGATGTATCGTATTCGGCGAATTTTTATCGGAATTTCGATAGCCTCGATCATGGCGACCGACGTCGTGCGCGGCAGCGATGCATACGAAGGCATCGCCGGTCGGCGCGGGCGTGTCGGCGGCCCGATGCCGTGTCAGCCGAGCAGCGCCTTGCCGAGCGGTTTGGCCGGCTCGGAGCGGAGCACCAGCGACGTCGTGACCGCGCCGAAACGGGCAATCGCGTCGATGATGGTTTCCAGTTGTCCCGGTGTCGGCACGAGTACCTTCAGCAAGAAGCAATCCTCGCCGGTCATCCGGTGAACCTCGATGACGTGCGGCATTTCGGCGAATGCGCGCAGCGCGGGCTTGATGTGTTCGTGCGTCGTCTTCAGCCGGATGATGGCCATCATCCCCAACCCCAGCGCCGCCGGGTCGATTCGCGCGCCGTAGCCGGCGATGATGCCGCGTTCTTCCAGCCGCTTGACGCGCTCCGACGTCGCCGGCTGCGACAGCCCGATGCGCCGGCCCACCTCGGACAGCGGCATCCGCGCGTTTTCCTGTAGTGCCTCGAGGATCGAAAGATCCAGGCGATCGAGCTCTCCATTCGACATATCCGTTCTCCCGCTCCGTTAATTCATCGGCATATTGTCTCAATAACCGATGACTTGCCATTCCCGGCCGGTTTCCGGCGGACGAGACTGAGCGCTCGCCTGTTCATGGAGACGGAGATGGAGATGGACCAAACGATCGTGATCGTGCCGGGGATCGGCAACTCGGGACCGGATCATTGGCAGAGTCACTGGGAGGCCGCGATTCCGGGCGCCATCCGCATGGCGCCCGCGTCATGGGATGCCCCCGACCTGCGCGACTGGATGGCGGCGCTGGATGAAGCCGTCGCACAAGCCGCGGCGCCGCCGGTGTTGATCTGCCATTCGCTGGGGTGCCTGCTGTTCGCGCACTGGCGCGCGGCGTCGGCGCGCGTCGTGCGCGGCGCATGGCTCGTTGCGGTGCCCGATCCGGGCGGCCCGCGTTTTCCGGCCGCGGCGCGTGCGTTCGCGAACGTGCCGGGCGGCGATTTCGGCGGTTTGCCGGTGCTGGCGATCGCCAGTTCGGACGACGGGTACGACCCGTCCGGGCGCGGTATCGCATGGGCGAGCGCACGTGGCGCGACGCCGCTGCGGCTCGGCCCGCGCGGCCACCTGAATGCGGAAGCGGGATTGGCGCAGTGGCCGGAGGGGCGTGCGTTGCTGACGGCCTTCATGGCCGGATTGCCGCGCTAGCGCCGGCAAGCGGCTGCCGTCCTTCCACGCGTGCTTGCCCGTGACGGCTCAAGTATGATCGGTCGACAGAATCGGAAGCCTCGACGGACAGTCGGGACCGGCGCGTGCGAAACGCCGGTTCCGTCGCGTCGACTCCCCCGGCTTCGAACGACAAAGGAGACACGCGATGCGCGCAGCGCCGCAACCGGAGCCTGCCGGCCCGTCGCAGCCGGACACCGGCGCGACCCGCCATACCCCCGAACGTGACCCCGATCGCATGGCCGCGTGGCGGCTCGCGATCGGCCTGTCGCTCGGCAGCGCGATCGCGCTCGGCCTCGCGCGCTTTTCGTATGCGCTGCTGCTGCCGCCGATGAAGGCCGATCTCGGCTGGACCTTCGCGCAAGCGGGCGCGCTGAACACGGCGAACGCGGCCGGCTACCTGATCGGTGCGCTCGCGTTTCCGTTGCTGTCGCGACGCTGGCGCGCGGGCACGCTGCTCGCGGCCGGGTGCGTGCTGACCGCGTTGCTGATGGCCGCGTGCGGGCTCACGTCCGGCATGCACGCGCTGCTCGTGCAGCGGCTCGCGACTGGCGTCGGCAGTGCGCTGATCTTCATCAGCGGCGGCGTGCTGGCCGCGCGGCTCGCGTCGGCATCGCCGCGCGATGCGGGCCTGCTGCTCGGCCTCTACTACGGCGGCACCGGATGGGGCATCGTCGCTTCGTCGCTGCTCGTGCCGGCGTCGCTCGCGCAGGGCGTACATGGCTGGCAGCCCGCGTGGTTCGCGCTCGCGTTCGCATGCGTGCTGTTCTCGGCAGTGGCCGTGTCGGCCGCGCGCCGCATCGAGCGCGTGCACGCGGCACCCGCCG